>JADLHL010000054.1 GCA_020848815.1 Chitinophagaceae bacterium
CCCATTGATACCGCAGCTTTCCGCAGCTTCAATCAGTTGTTGCAAACTGCCTATCCTCGCATTAGCAGCCAGCTTACCCGCCAAACTTTTGGCGAGTTTTCTTATCTCTATCATTGGAAGGGAACCGATACAACTTTGCCACCCATTATACTCATGGGCCACTACGATGTAGTACCTGTAGAAGCCGTGGCTGAAAAAATGTGGCGGCAAAAACCATTCAGCGGCGCATTGGTAGGCGATACCGTGTGGGGCCGTGGTGCAGTAGATGACAAAGGCGCCGTCATTGCCATTTTAGAATCAGTTGAAAACCTGCTGCGCAATGGTTTTGTGCCCAAACGTAGTTTGTATTTATGCTTTGGTCACGATGAAGAAATTGGCGGCACCCGTGGTGCTTCCAACATTGCTGCGTGGATGAAAGCACAAAACATCAAAGCGCATTTTGTACTCGATGAAGGCGGCATGATTAAGGTAGATGAAAAGATTGCCAGCCAACCTTTGGGTGTGATTGGCATTCAGGAAAAAGGCTATGCCTCTTATAAGTTATATGTTGAACTTCCTGGCGGCCATTCTTCGCAGCCAGCTCCCGAAACTGCCATCGATATTTTAGCAAAAGCACTCGCCAAACTCCGCGAAAAACCAACGCCTGTAAACATGCCCGAAGCCACACAAGAGTTTTTGCATGCTACCGCTACCGCCAGCAATTCGTTTGCTACCCGCATGGCCGTGGCCAATCAGTGGTTGCTGGGTTCGGTACTCAGCAGTCAGCTGAGCAAAGACCGCCAAACCAGCGCCATGATTCGCACTACGTTGGTGCCAACCATTGTAGATGCCGGTGTAAAAGACAATGTGATTCCAACTGTGGCTACTGCTGTAGTCAACAGCCGTATCATCCCTGGCGAAACACCCGAAACAGTGAAAGAATACATCCGCAAAACCATCAACGATGATCGGGTGAAGATAAGTGGCTATGATGAAAACTGGTGGGCACCCAGCGGCAAAACAAATACCAATGGTGTGGCGTACAAAGCAGTAACGGGTTCGCTCAAAAAAGTAATCGACAATCCCGTACCAGCACCCTATTTGGTGATTGGTGCTACCGATAGCCGCTACTTCCGGCCCATCTCTTCCGAAGTCATGAATTTCTCGGCCAGCACATTTATGGAAGGTTATCACGGCATTGATGAACGCCTGCCCGTAAGTGAGTACCGCCGTATGATTGCCTTTATGACACACCTCATTAAAGACAGTCAGTAAGCTGCTGCGTAGTGCAGTATTATTCAACAATTCACTGCCAACCTCAACAATTCATCATTCCATTTGCAAGATGCTTTGACGTTGTTGAATATTCTTTGATACACCAAAAGGCAGGCCTGTACACCGCAGGCCTGCCTTATTTTTGTGCTTTGGCCCACAAGAAAAAATCTTGCATGAATCGTATTTATCTCGACAACGCCGCCACCACTGCACTCGACCCACAGGTACTCGAAGCTATGATGCCTTACCTCACCGAAAAGTTCGGCAATCCATCTTCCATTTACAGCTATGGCCGCGAAAGCCGTTTGGCTATAGAAAATGCCCGCAAGTCGGTGGCCAAAATTCTGGGGGCGCATCCTGCCGAAATCTTTTTTACCAGTGGTGGTACCGAAGCCAGCAACACTGCCATTACCGCAGCCGTTCGTGATTTGGGTTGCACCCACATTATCACTTCCGCCATTGAGCACCATGCTACGCTGCATACTGTTGAATATTTACACAAGCAAGGCGAAGCCGCCCTCAGCTTCGTAAAACTCTTACCCGATGGCCATATTGATATGGAACATTTGGAGCAACTGCTGGCGCAAAGCGAAGACAAATGTTTGGTAACGCTCATGCATGCCAACAATGAAATCGGCAACATGCTCGACATACATGCAGTGGGAGAGTTGTGCAAATTGTATGGTGCCATTTTTCACAGCGATACGGTGCAAACCGTTGGCCATTTTCCGTTCGATTTGCGCAATACCCCCGTTCATTTTATCACCGGTGGCGGGCACAAGTTTCACGGGCCAAAAGGCGTGGGCATGTTGTACATCAACGAGAATGTAAAAATTCAACCGTACATACACGGCGGCAGTCAGGAACGCAACATGCGGGCCGGTACCGAAAACCTGTATGGTATTGTGGGTTTTGCCAAAGCTCTCGAATTGGCGACGGCTGCTTACGAAGAAGACAGCGCCTACATCAATGCATTAAAAATGCACATGATGGAGCAGCTGCGCAAACAGGTAAAAGGCTTTCATTTCAATGGCGACCCTACCGGGCATAGCTTGTACACCGTGCTCAATGTGAGCTTTCCCAAAACCGAAAAGAGTGAGATGATCCTCTTCAATCTCGACATCAACAACATTTGCGCCAGCGGCGGTAGTGCCTGCACCAGCGGTGCCGATGCGGGTAGCCATGTCATCCGGGCCATCAACAACAATCCCAATCAGGTGGCAGTGCGGTTCAGCTTTTGCAAGCACAACACCCGCGAAGAAATTGATGCGGTGGTAGCCAAACTGAAAGAGTTGATTTAACCCGGCTATTTGTTATAGCACAAAGCCATGCACGATACATGCATGGCTTTGTTGTGTGATGATGTATTGGGGCTGTCAGCTGTGGTGCAAATCCAGTCAGTTGTTCCTGCCCGCCTCACTACTCCTCGCTACGCTGCGGGGTAGTGTCGTTGGTCAGGCAGCCCATCAGCAGTAGTGCAGACCTCAGCCATGCACAAAGCCAATGCGTTGTTCTACCGCAGCTGGCAATTGTGGCAGCTTTCTTCGTTCAATTAAAAAGCTGGTGAGCTGGGCAAAGTCTTTGAAAATGTAATGCTTGTCGGCGGCACCTTTCAGGTAGTCTTTGCCGGTACTGCCGCCGGTGCCTATGCGGCTGCCAATCATGCGGTGTACCATGTTCATGTGGCGGTAGCGCCAGCTGCTCAGTTGTTCATCTAACTCCAACACTGCATTCATTACCTGAAACGGTAATTGCAACAAAGGGTAACCTCTGTATAGCATAATGAACAACGCCGCTCTGCTGGCTTTCGGCGATAAAAGCCGGTTGAGTGAAAGGCTCTCTTCAAAGCCCATCACATTATCAAACACCTGCAGGTTGCCCTGCTCCGCTTCCGATAAACTTTGTACCAGCAATTGACGGTAGGCTTCCCAAAATTTTCCGGCTGGTGCCGCCATAGCATCGGTGGGTGCGGTCATGTCTTGCCACAAAGAGGCCTGCTCAAAAAAAGGAATGCGTTCCAGCCAGTTATTCAGCAATTGCAGCAGGGTGGGTTTGCTTTCGGCATCTTTTACCATGGCCACATACTCGGGGCGCAATGCACTGGTGTAGTAGTGTTGTCCGTGGCGTTGCTCAAAAGGCAGGCCCAGTCTTGCTTCCAGTACTTTAAACTGCCAGCTTTGAAAGCCCGAAGCAGGCCGCAGCAAATCGCGGAAGTCCAGAAAATCCATCGGCGTCATGGTTTCCATAATGTCCATTTGCTGCACCAGCACTTTCATAATCGTGTTTACCCGCTGCAGGCGGTGTACAATGGTTTGCAGCTCCGGCGAGTTGTCGTTGATGGCCGGTTGCTCAAGTATGCCCGCTACCGATTCTACTTCGTGTAGTATTTGCTTAAACCACAATTCATACGCCTGATGAATGATGATGAACAGCATTTCATCATGCGCCGGATCATTACCAGGTTGATAGCTTACCGGGTGTTGAGCTTGAAGAATATGGTCGAGTGCCAGATAATCGGCATAGTACTGAGGTTGTGCAGGCATACAATCGTGTTTTTGAGGTCAATGACAGACGGCTGCAAGTAAACAAATTCGGGCCAACCAAAACCTGCTGGAAAAATAGGCTTATTGTTTTCAAATGTGTACATTTGACACATTAAAATTCAACCGTATGATTGCACGATTGCTTGGAATGCTGGCGCTTGTTGCGCTGCTGGCATCCTGTTCGGCTCCTGCTGAAAAACAAGCCGACCCCACCGCTTATACAACTGATACTACACGTGTAGATGGCCATCCTGCCTGGATTTTGCAGAGCAATATTTACGAAGTAAATGTTCGCCAGTACACGCCTGAGGGCACTTTCAATGCATTTGCCAAACACCTCGATCGCCTGAAAGAAATGGGTGTAGAAACCCTGTGGTTTATGCCTATACAGCCCATAAGTAAAGTAGACCGCAAAGGTGAATTGGGTAGCTATTATGCTATTGCCAATTACACTGCTATCAACCCCGAGTATGGTACGCTGGCCGATTGGCAGGCGCTGGTAGACAGTGCTCATGCCAAAGGTTTGAAAGTAATTATAGATTGGGTGCCCAACCATACCGGCGCCGATCATTACTGGCTCGAAAAGTATCCTGATTTTTATGAAATAGACAGTGCTACCGGCAAAGCAAAATATGCGTTTGACTGGAGCGATACCCGTTCGCTAAACTACGACAATGTAACCCTGCAAGACAGCATGATTAATGCCATGAAGTTTTGGCTGACCACCCGTATAGATGGTTTCCGTTGCGATGTAGCAGGTGAAGTGCCAAAGCCTTTCTGGCAAAAGGCCATCACTGCTTTCAAAGCCAATAACCCAGGCATATTTATGCTGGCCGAAAGCAACGATGCATGGTTGCACGAAGCTGGTTTTGATGCCACGTATACATGGGAAGAATTCAGCACTATGAAAAAGGTGGCAAGCGGCAAAGGCCCAGCTACTTTACTCGATAGTTCGCAGGCAAAACTAGCGGCTTACCCCGCCAATGCGCTGCGGATGTATTTTACCAGCAACCATGATGAGAACAGCTGGAACCAAGCGGACTATGCCACCATGCCCGGTGCGGTGCATGCACCATTTGCCGTGCTGACGCAAACATGGGGTCGCAGTGTACCGCTTATTTACAGCGGACAGGAAGAACCCTTCTTAGACAGCATTCGTTTCTTCTACAAAGACACCATCACATTTGGCAAATACGAACGGGCTGCATTTTACCAAAAGCTACTGAACCTGCGCAAAAACAATCCGGCATTGGCTGCCAATGCCAGCCTGCGCAAAGTAGATGCTGGTACGCCTGCACAACTGTATGCGTATGTGCGGGAAAAAGACGGGAAGAAAGTATTGGTGGTATTGAACCTGAGTGCCAAAGCCGCCACCGTAAAACTGACGGATGCTGCAGTGAATGCAGAAGCAGTGAATCTCTTTAGTGGCAGCAAAGAAAATCCTGCGGCAAAAGAGTGGGGCATTGAGCCTTGGGGCTATGCGGTATATGTGTACTAACCATTACTTAGGGCTATTTCATAAGGGTCGGCATTGGTCGGCCCTTATGTTTTTATGTAGGTATGTGTAGCCAATATGAATAAGAATTACACATTTATCTGTATATGCAACACAATTATGAAGTAGCAGGAGCCGGACTGATAGGTGTGGTTATTTTCGATGCAGAAACAACGTGCAAGATTGTTACCCAAGATATTCATCACACTTATGAAACATGACAAAGGGGCTCACATGCGTTTTGAAACTCATCAAGCCCTTTGTTTACATAAACAAGCCTGAATTGATTAGGCTGTTTTCTCATCACGCCTACAGCCGGATTTTCCAGTCCGGCTCTTTTTTTTTCATACAATCCAAGCTACCGACCTTTGATGCACTGAAAACAATGGTTAATAGACGAAGTTTCCAATTCATGCGTACAGGTTTGCTTGTTTGTAGCTGGCTTTTGGCATTGCTGGTAAGTGGCCAGGAGTTCAATTATGTTCGATACGACACCCGTGATGGCTTAGCAGGCTCTACGGTGTACGATGCCGTGCAGGATAAAGATGGCTTTATTTGGTTTGGTACAGAAAACGGATTGAGCCGGTTTGATGGAAAGCATTTTAAAAACTACACCGTAAAAGATGGCCTTCCGGATAACGAAGTACTCACTTTATTTGCCGATAGCAAGGGTAGAGTATGGATAGGCACATTTTCGAAGCAACTGAGTTATGTTGAAAACGGAAAAATCAGGAATGCTCAAAATGATTCGCTACTGCGTCAAATAGAGTGGAAGGCAAATGTGTCGCAAATTATAGAATCAAAAAAGGGGGATTTATTTTTTTCTGATGAGAGGTTGCTGATAACACTGAATCACAAAAACGAGTGGGCCAACCTTACTACTCAACCCCTTTTACACAACAGAACATTTAGCAGGCTCAACATACATTATTTCTTAAATGGCGAACATTTACTTTTCAGACTTGACGATTCACTTTTCTTATTGAAAGAAGATAAGCTGGATTTTTATCAATTTGACAAAGGACCGGATGTAAGACAATTTATACAAGGCAATATTTATGCAGCTGCACCCAAGGTAAAAATGCCTTCAGAAAACCAAGCGATGAAGCTGACATTTATCAATGGTAAAACTGCTTATATCAGTACTGCTAAAGGTGCATGGTCGGTGGATACAATTCAGTACAAACTAAAAGAACACTTTTTGCCTTCCGAGGTCGTGTCTAAGGTGATGCAAGATGTAGAGCAAAATATCTGGTTCACCACCATTGGCAACGCTGTTTTCAAATTACCTTCCAAAGAAGCAAAAAACATACGATTGAAAGGAATTGCCAATACACCAACAGATGAAGTATACTCTCTGGTACGGCATGCGGGAAAGTTATATTGTGGTATGACGTTTAGCAAAGCTGTTGAGTATGATTCTGTAGGAAAATTGAAAGTATTGGATGTAAATACTCAAACCCTTCGGTCGAAAAATAATCTCTCCTCCAATCGTTTGTATACTTCTTATGCTGTAGATGCTTCAACAGTCTTATTAGGGTATGATGCATTTTTAGCCAAGTTGGAAAACGGGAAAGTGTCTTACTCAGATTTGGTGGCGATTAAAAGTATTTCGGCATTTGATGATGAGCATGTATTGGTGGGCAATTTCAGTGGTGCGTATAAAGTGAGGATACGTGATTTGCGTGTGGTTGATAGTTTCTGGGACGGACGTGTCACTAAATCTATTCGTTACAGAGGCGTCAATTACATTGGTACAACAAGTGGATTGTATGCTGTAACAGATCAAAAGAGAATTACACATCTGGCAACTGTACATCCGGTATTGGGCAGAAGAATAACCGGTTTGACTTTGCTGAATGATGTGCTCTATGTAGCCACCAGCGATAATGGGGTAGTTGGATTTGCCAATGGCAAAATTGTAGCCAGCTATAATCAGCAAAATGGCTTGTCAAGCGATTTGTGTAAATGCATGGTAGCGGGCTCTGGCAATCAATTGTGGATAGGAACCAATGCTGGCATAAATCGGATAAATGTTAACGGTAATAGTCATACCATTATCAAATACGGGGTACTGGATGGCTTGCCGTCAGAAAATATCAATGCCTTACTGGTAGAAGATAGTATGGTGTATGTAGGCACACCTGTAGGACTTGCCTACTTCAATGAACAAAAAATTACCAGTCAATCTATTTGCCGCTTGCAGCTATTGGCTGTACATGCCCAGACAACTGACATAGATAATAATGGCAGTTATCATTTGGGATATAAGCAAAACAATATTGGCTTTGAGTTCGTCGCCATTTCTTTTCGCTCTGCAGGTGATATCAATTATTTCTATCGTGTAAAAGGGTTGGATGATGAGTGGAAAATGACGAAAGAGAACAGCGTTAATTTTCCTAGTCTCCCTTCTGGCGAATATGTTTTTGAAGTGTATGCCATCAACAAGTTTGGCGTACAAAGTGAAACAAAGGCTGTCAGTTTCTCCATTGCTACACCATTTTGGAAAACGCCTTTATTTATTGTTCTAGTGGCCATTACATTGCTCACACTTACAGGTTGGTTGGTAAACGAACGTAATAAAGCCGAGAGCAAGCGGCTGCAACGGGAAAATGAAATGCAACGTAAGCTGGCACTATTGGAGCAGCAAGCTTTACAAGCACAAATGAATCCACACTTCATTTTCAACTGCCTCAATTCTATTCAGCATTATTTTCTGAACAACGATAGCCAAAAAGCAAACAGATACCTTACTTTATTTGCATCGTTGGTAAGAGAGACACTTTATTTCTCTGGCAGGCAATCGGTAAGAATTTCGGAAGAGGTAAACTATTTGAAGCGATACCTTGAAATGGAGCAAATGCGTTTTGGTGAGCACTTCGTGTACAGCATATATGTCGATCCTGATTTGCAAGCCGATTTTATTGAAATGCCTGCATTGCTTTTACAGCCGTACATCGAAAATGCGATCCGTCACGGTATCCGTCATAAATCGGAGGGCGTTGGAAAATTAGAGTTGTCTTTTATCTTGGAAAACGATCACCTGTGTTGTTTTGTGAAAGACAACGGCATAGGCCGTTCAAAATCGGAGGCCATGAAAGGAAGGCAGCACATCGAATACCAATCTAAAGGAATGGAACTCGGCCAGAAACGAGTAGATATATTAAACGAAATTTCAGGTGGCAAACCAATCGAAATTCAGGTGATAGATGAAACTGATGCGAATGGAAATGCCGCAGGAACCACGGTTATTATTAAAATGCCATTGAACAATGAACAAACTGATAACGACACTTTTGGTGGATGATGAACCCGGTAGTTTGGCTACATTGGAACAACTGATTCAAATGTATTGTCCTTCGCTCAAAGTGATAGGCAAGGCCATGAACCCCATTGAAGCCACGGCGCTGATTGAAGC
>JADLHL010000055.1 GCA_020848815.1 Chitinophagaceae bacterium
ATGGGCGAAATAGTGGCCGATTCCCAGTAGATTTCACCATACTTGGTTTTGTTGCAAAACTCTCCGTGCCAGTCTTTCAAATGGGTAATATCATCCCACAAATGGGTGTATTCATTTTCCGGCGTTAAACCGCTTTTTAAAATGTTCGGATTCTGGCCAATGGTTTCTTCCAGCGTATAACCGGTAAGCTTGCAAAATGCGGGGTTCACATATTCAATGGCTCCCTGTACATTGGTAATAACAATGGAGGCCGAGCTTTGCTCTACTGCTCTTGATACTTTGAGCAACTGCGCTTCTGCTGCTTTTCTTTTTTGCTCGCTGCGCAATGCCTGCAAAGCAAAGCAAATGTTTTTGCTTACCTGCACCAGCAGCGATACTTCTTCGTGGGCAAAAAAGTTGACCATAGAAGAATACAAGGTTATCAATGCTACAGGTTCCTCATCAATAACCAGCGGTAAAGCAATGGACGAACGAAAGCCTCGTTTCAATGCTTCATCTCGCCAAATGGCCATGGAGGGGTCGGTTGCTATATCGTTTGAAAATACCGGAACACCTTCTCGCATGGCCCTTCCCGAGGGGCCTCTGCCAGCCGGTTCATCGGCTACTACAATGCTTTTGATGCTGGTAAGATAATCGGTGCCGCTTCCAAAAGAAGACATAGGAATAACTATGCCAGTGGCAGCCTCTTTTTTGCCTACCCACGACATAATAAAGCCACCGGTTTCAATGGCTATTTCGCACAGCGAGGCATAAATTTCATCCTCCGTTTTTGCCCGTAAAATAAGTTCATTTACCTCGCTGATGTAGGCATACAAACGCCTCGACTTCAGTAGTTCTTCATGTGCTTCGCGGTAGGCCGTTATATCCCGCAGCCTGATGGTGATGCCTTTGGCAAAGGGCAGCATTTCTACAGCGTACCATAAGCCCGTTTGTTCGTATTCAAATTCAAAAACAAAATTTGTTTGGGAAGAAAAACTGTGACGGATTTTTTCAGCAAGATTGGTGCGGGAAATAAACTGCAGCAGCTCATGTGCCGGCTTTTGTAATACCAAAACTGTATCAAGGGAAAATGTGCGGTACAAACTCTTATTAGCATACACTACAGTCAGGTCCTCCCTACATACAAGGTAGGCGTCGTCGATGCTGTCTACGGCTTGTTGCAAGTGTTTCACGCTACTGGTTTGTTTGCCGCCTGTATTGTGATAAAATCCAGGTCGCATATTCATATCTAGGGCAGTTTCTGCTTAGGGGTAGGTTTCACACGGTTTTGAGATGCCCTGTTGCTACTCTATAAGTGCGATAAAGATAAAGGCACATGCTAATATGTTTTTGTAGTACATCTTCTACATTTCTGTGGCGGGGTTCTGGTATCTGTGCCAAGTCTTTTGCCGGGGCCTGTCGTATTGCTACTTCATACAGTTGCAATGTCTTCTTCAACAATTAACGGCTTCAAACACCTTGCCCGCCTATCTTTGCCGCCTTATTTTAAGTATGAAGGAGATTCGGAATTTCTGCATTATCGCCCACATCGACCACGGTAAGAGTACCCTGGCCGACCGACTGTTGCAAACCACCAATACCATCAGCGAACGCCAAATGATGGATCAGGTGCTGGACGATATGGACCTGGAGCGGGAAAAGGGCATTACCATTAAGAGCCACGCCATCCAACTCGACTACAACTATACCGGTAGTAAGCCCGACCTGGCCGGCCAACAATTTACCCTCAATCTTATTGATACTCCCGGCCACGTAGACTTTAGCTACGAAGTAAGCCGGGCACTGGCTGCCTGCGAAGGCGCCCTGCTATTGGTAGATGCCGCCCAAGGTATTCAGGCACAAACCATCAGCAACCTCTACCTGGCGCTGGAAAATGACCTTGAAATCATTCCTGTCATCAATAAGATAGACATGGATGGTGCCATGGTAGAAGAAGTGGAAGACCAGATTATCGACCTTATTGGCTGCAAGCGGGAAGAGATTCTTCGTGCCAGTGGCCGCACCGGCCTGGGCGTACCCGAAATACTGGAAGCCATTGTGGAACGCATCCCTTCGCCAAAAGGTAATCCTGAAGCGCCATTGCAGGCCCTCATTTTCGATAGCGTATTCAACAGCTTCCGTGGCATTATTGTATACTATCGTATTGTAAATGGCATGATTAAAAAAGGCGATAAAGTTCGCTTTGCCGCTGTAGGCACCGAGTACATTGCCGACGAAGTGGGCATTTTGAAAATGGGTCTTGCCCCCCGGCAAGAAGTAAATTGCGGCGATGTAGGTTACATTATTACCGGTATCAAAAATGCCAAAGAGGTAAAAGTAGGCGACACCCTGACGCTTACCCAGCGCCCTGCCGATATGATCAAGGGTTTTGAGGAAGTGAAACCCATGGTCTTTGCCGGTATTTTTCCGGTAGAAACCGATGCTTTTGAAGAACTGCGGGATTGCATGGAAAAACTGCAACTCAACGATGCCTCCCTCACTTTCGAACTCGAAACCTCACAAGCCCTCGGCTTTGGTTTCCGATGCGGTTTCCTGGGCATGCTGCACATGGAAATTATTCAGGAGCGACTGGAGCGGGAGTTCAACCAAACGGTAATAACCACCGTACCCAACGTAAGCTTTATAGCTACTACCACCAAGGGCGAAGTCATTACCATCAGCAACCCGGCTGATATGCCCGATGTGGTACGTATTGAAAAAATTGATGAGCCGTTCATCAAAGCACAAATCATTACCAAGCCCGAGTACATTGGCAACATCATGACCTTGTGTATTGGTAAGCGGGGCCTGCTTATCAATCAGGGCTATCTTACACCTACACGGGTAGAGCTCATTTTCGAAATGCCCCTCACCGAAATCGTGTTCGACTTTTACGACAAACTGAAGAGCCAAACCCGTGGATACGCTTCTTTCGATTACCATCCTATTGGCTACCGCGAAAGTGATATTGTAAAAATGGACATCTTGCTCAACGGCGATAAAGTGGATGCTTTGAGTGCACTCATTCACCGTGGCCGTGCTCAGGAGTTTGGCCGTAAGCTCTGCGAAAAACTGAAAGAACTGCTGCCTCGTCAGCAATTCCAGATTGCCATTCAGGCTGCCATTGGTGCTAAAATTGTGGCCCGCGAAAACATCAGCGCCATGCGCAAGGATGTAACCGCCAAGTGCTATGGTGGCGACATTAGCCGGAAGCGTAAACTGCTCGAAAAGCAGAAAGAAGGTAAGAAGCGGATGCGCCAGATTGGTAACGTAGAAGTACCGCAGGAAGCCTTCCTGGCGGTGCTGAAATTGGATGATTGATTTATTTCAACAATAGTGTTTGGCAAAAGCCTGCAAATTGATTGCAGGCTTTTGCATTGTATGCCCTTGGTAAAAATCATTTTTTGTTGGGTTGCATTTTACACCGCATGCCGCTACCTTGAGCAGTATTAAAAAAACAACAAACGCTATGCGGATAATTGCTGGCATATTTTGGCTGCTGTGCAGCATGAAGGCGGTGGCTCAACCTGTACTAGAGCCGGCAGGCGGTGCCGGTGTTTCCTTTACGCATGCCGATGAATTTGCTGAGGCCGACTATGCTCAAATGCGACTGCTATTGGCCAACAATAAACTGCAACTGCAAAAAGCCAACCTATGGAATGCGCCTTTGCCACAGGCAACACTGTTTCAATGGCCCACCCGATTGCGCAGCAATATTTTACCCAATCAAAATGCTTCGTATGCTGGCTACTACGGCATCTCCAATTATATCGATCAAAACACGGGCTATCCCAATCTGGTGCAGGATTATAATTGCGGCAACCGCTCTTACGATTTAAGTAGTGGCTACAACCACCGTGGTACCGATATTTTTTCGTGGCCATTTCCCTGGCATAAAATGCGCTACAATGAAGTAGAAATTATTGCTGGTGCAGCAGGTACAATCATTGGCAAACTGGATGGCAACCCCGATCAGAACTGTGCTTTTTGTACCAGTGCCTGCGACTGGAATGCGGTGTATGTGCGGCATGCCGATGGTTCTGTGGCCTGGTACGGACATTTGAAAAGTGGCAGCCTGACCAACAAGCCCATTGGTGCTACCGTAACTGCCGGTGAATATCTCGGCGTAATGGGCAGTAGTGGAAACTCTACCGGTCCGCACCTGCATTTTGAAGTGTGGGAAAATGAATCGCTGACAAAACTGGTAGATCCATGGGCGGGTGCTTGCAATACGCTGAATGGTACCACCAGCTGGTGGGCCAGCCAGCAACCTTACCGCATGACTGGCATCAATGCCATTATGACCCACGGTAAAGCACCGGTAAATACGCAATGCCCTTCGGGCGAAGTGGTGAATGAAAAGAAAAGTTTTAACGGCGGCGATACGGTTTTCCTGGGTTCCTATTATCGGGATCAACTGGCGGGCCAAACCGCAGCCCACGAAATATATATGCCCAACAATACCCGGTACTTAAACTGGTCGCAAAATCTGCAATCCACTTTCAATGCCTCCTGGTGGTATTATTATTTCATATTGCCCACCAATGCCGCCGCCGGCGAATGGCGGTACGACATTACCCACAACGGTGTTTTGTACCGTACCCGCTTTGCCGTGGGCCAGTCTATGAGCTACACGTTTAATGGAAACGGCAGCTTTTTCGATCCTGCTCAATGGTTGGGTAGCCGCATGCCTTCTATACCCGTGCCCGATGGCGTGGAAGTACTGATACAAACAACCGGTGCAAATGTGTGTACGGTAGATATGCCGGTTATTTTTTTAAAAGGCTCGAAACTTACTGTAGGCACAGGTAGCAATATCCGGTTTCAGCAAAACCTGCAATGGCAGTAACTGCTGCATGATATTGCTCATTGAATACATGAGTAATTTGTAGTGAACTTTACAAATGCCAGCATGGCTCATTAAAACATTTGCCCATGAAAAACTATAGCCTCGATACAGAAATGATGATTGAAGTAAATGCCCGCTTTATAGCCAAAGGGCAAGATGAGCCACTCACGGGCAGTCAGTACAACGTTCGCCTGTTTGAAAGAGATTTTCTGGAAGATGAGTTCTTGGGTGAATCCATCCCCGATGAGCACGGCGTAGTGCATTTCCGCTTTTCGCCTGCCAAATTACACGATGGTTTTCTCGACGATAAAATGCCCGACTTTTTCTTTGTGCTGTATAAAAATGGCGAAGTACATTTTCAAAGCCAGGTAATGGAAAACGTGTACCTCGATGCTATTGAGTTGTACAAAAAAGGCACCGGTGAAATTATTTACCTCGGTACATTTTTGGTAGATGCCTGATAAAGGCATCTTTGTAAGGCATGACAGCCAAACACTACTACCTGTTTCGTTTTTTTACTTCTACTACCTGGCAGCAAATAAGCCCGGCCAACCGGCGGTTGTTTGTGGCCATTCTATTGCTGCATTTTATATTGTCGGGCTGGTTCATCAGCCGCACCTATTTTACCAACGATGAATACGCCTACTATGGTTGGGCGGTACGCTGGGTGCAAGGAAATCAGGAGCGGGTAGACCCCACCGACGATTCTAAAACTCCTATTGTAGCACCGGCATTATTGCCTGTGGTACTGAAGCCATGGTTGCAAAAAAACGACGATGCTCACGGATATGCATTGCTGCAAGCCGGGCGCTGGATGATGTACGTGTTTCAACTGTTTGGTGCAGTTGTTATGCTGCTGTGCTGCTACCGGTTATGGGGCGGCCGTAAGTGGGTTTTTCCTTTAGTGCTGTATCTCTTCGATCCGGAAGTATTCAGCTTTGGTATGCTGGTGGGTAGCGATGTGCCAAGCATGGTGTTGTTGTTTGCAACCTGCTTTGCCGCATGGCGATACTGGCAAAGCAACGAGCTGAGGCACTGGCTGTGGATGGGCATTTTTTTATCGATGGCGGTAGTGGCAAAAGCATCAATGTTGTATGCTATTCCATTGTGCATGCTGCTGTTTGTAATAGCCCCAAAGCAAGCTAATCATATCCGGATAGCCGCCTGGAAACGCTGGTTGTTGCTGCTATTTATCGTGTGGTTGTTTGTGCATGTGGCTTACTACTTTCAACATAGTTTTTTTCCTGTTGCTCAACTGCCGCAAAAAAGCACTGCTTTCCAACAGTTGGCAGCCATGCTTTCCTCTTTTAGCCAATGGCCGGTACCATTGCCCTACGGTTTTGTAAGCGGTTTCGATTTGCTCAAGTACAACGAGCAGCTGGGCGGTGGCAATGGACCCATCTATTCTTTTTTGGGTGTGTATTTCAACGAAACTTATTTTGCCCGAGGACCGGTTTGGTATTACTACGGGTTTGTATTTATGTACAAATGGCCGCTGTATGCCTGGGCTATGTTGCTGCTGGCTGTAGGCTTACTTTTTCGCAACATGGGCAGCTGGTTGTACTGGCGCCAACGGGTGTTTTGGTGGATGCCGCTACTGGTGTACGGACTGCTACTGAGTTTCGTCAATCCTTTTCAAATTGGCATGCGGCATGCGTTGCTTTTGTTTCCATTTTTATACTTGTTGGTAGGTTATGCAGCCAATTGGTGCTGGGCCAGGTATCAAAAAACAACACGTCTTTTGTTACTGCTCTATACACTCAGCTGGGTGTCGTATTGGCCCAATATGCTCTCATACACCAACGAGTTGCTGTGGCCCAAACATTTGGCCTATCGCAAGCTCTTCGATTCTTCTATCAGCTACGGGCATGCCAAGCCATATCTCGATCGCTTTTTGCAATTGAACCCCGAATACAAGCGGCCCACCAGCACACCGGCTGCGGGCAAGTTTGCCATAGACCTCGAAACCGTGGCTGCTCCGTTGAATGCGCATGGCTTGCAATGGTTGCATACCTTAAAGCCGCCCCATGCACACTACATGCACGTGGTATTGCTGTACGAAGTAACGGAAGCCGATTTGCAAAAGACACATTCTAATGTGTTGGGTAAATAAGTCAGTGCAGCTGTGGCATTGCCATATGTGTTACATTTAAAGAAAAACAATTGATATGTGTGCCGAACATAAAAAGCCTGCACAAAAAGTGGCTGCACATGCTCAACAGCAACCCATAGCCAAAGCCAAAAAGGCACCGGCAAAAGCCACACTGAAAGATGAACCACATGCTGCTCCTGCTGTAAAAGCAAAAGCAACACCAAAGAAAAAGAACACTAAAACCACCATACACTTGCGATACGAAGACCAGCATTTTGTAGACAGCACAAAACCTGTGTGGAACTACAGCCGCTTTACACCCGAAGATTTACAAAACCTGCATCAGGGCACCTTGTACCGTGGGTACGATTTGTTTGGGGCGCATGCCATGCAAGTGCTCGATACAGATGGTTACTACTTTGCCGTGTGGGCACCCAATGCTTCCTCAGTAAGTGTAATGGGCGATTTCAACCAATGGAAAGCCCACAGCCACGAGTTGTTTGTACGCCTCGATCAGTCGGGCATTTGGGAAGGCTTTATACCCGGTGTAAAAAAAGGTGATGCATATAAATTTCACATTGTTGGTTTTCAGGGTGTACGGTTAGATAAGGGCGATCCGTATGCGTTGTTTTGGGAGAAGCGACCTAAAACAGCTTCGGTGGCATGGAGCATTCAAGACTATCAATGGAAAGATAGCCACTGGATGAAAAACCGCAAAAAGCACAACTCGCTGAATGCACCGTGGAATGTGTACGAAGTGCATTTGGCCAGCTGGATGCGGCCGGTAAAAGACGATGAAGAAAGCTACAATACCTATGCACAAATAGCCGAGCGTTTGGTGCCCTATGTAAAAGAAATGGGCTTCACGCATGTTGAATTGATGCCCGTGATGGAGCATCCCTACGATGGTAGCTGGGGCTATCAGGGCACGGGTTATTTTGCTCCCACCAGCCGCTTTGGTACACCGCAAGAATTCATGGGATTGATTGATGCCTTTCATCAGGCGGGCATCGGTGTCATTCTCGATTGGGTGCCCTCGCATTTTCCGTACGATATGCACGGCCTCTTTATGTTCGATGGTACGCATACCTACGAATACGCCGATATGCGCAAAGGCTATCACCCCGATTGGAACAGTTACATTTTCAATTACAAACGTTCCGAAGTAAAATCATTCCTCATCAGCTCGGCTCGTTTTTGGTTTGATAAATACCACATCGATGGCTTTCGGGTAGATGCGGTGAGCAGTATGCTGCGCCTCGATTACAGCCGCAATGAAGGCCAGTGGGAACCCAACGAATTTGGCGGCAACGG
>JADLHL010000056.1 GCA_020848815.1 Chitinophagaceae bacterium
TCGTGACATAGATTACCAGCCAGCCATTTTATATAGAATAGCTTTAGCCACAAACAAACCAACGTATGGCTTACTATTTCAGCACCGTGATTGAGGGTAAATCTTTTGAAGAAATTATAGCACTTACTACTGACGCTCTCAAACAAGAAGGATTTGGCATTATTTCCAGCATCAACATGCAGGCAGCCATGCAGGAAAAATTGGGAAAAGAAATGTTGCCGTATACCATTTTGGGTGCCTGTAATCCTGGTTTTGCATATGAAGCACTGCAACACGAACCGCACATTGGTGTAATGTTGCCATGCAATGTAGTGGTTAGGGCCTTGAATGAAACAGCAACCGAAGTATTTGCGGTTGATCCTGTGGCATCTATGCAGGGCATTCAAAATCCGGCCCTTGGCCACATGGCTAAAACCGTGCAATCGAAAATGGAGGCTGTAATTGCAGCGTTAAAATAGCCCTGTTGCCTTTGTTCAATTTGCTGTGTGTGGTTTGATGCAGAGTCCTGACATTTGCGCAGCATGGTTTTTCCTGAAGCAATACAAAAACTGGATGCCTACTGGCTGTACCTCGTCAACAGACGCTGGAGCAATCCTGTGTTTGATACCGTTGTACCATGGCTGCGGTACCAGGAAGTTTGGTATCCATTCTATATTTTTCTCATCGCTTTTGCTCTCATTAATTTTGGTAAAAGAGGTGCCTGGTGGATTGCTGGTTTTATTGCTACCATCGGCCTTTCAGATACTGTAAGCAGTCGGTTAATTAAGCTTAGCGTTGAAAGACTTCGCCCCTGTAATAACGTTGATGTATTACAATTTTTGCAGTTGCGGGTTACACACTGTTCGGGTGGTTACAGTTTCACATCCTCGCATGCAGCCAATCATTTTGCCATGGCCACTTTTATCGCCATTACATTACAGCCCATAGTTGGTAAAAAAATTAAATGGGTGTATGTATGGGCGGCTTCCATTGCCTATGCACAAGTGTATGTGGGCGTTCACTACCCAATTGATGTAATAGGTGGTTCATTGGTTGGTATCGCCATCGGTTGGGTTACCGGCAACTATTTCAACAAAAAAATTGGTTTGAAAGGATTAGGTACACATGCCTAATGCTGCACTGCCACAGGCACCAAACGACCACCTTCTTCTGCCCCACGTTCGCCGCTTTCGTGGTAAATGGCATCCTGATTTACCTGCCAAACATCGTACAGAGTTTCACCCGCCAAAATGTTTTTAACGGCCAGCATAGCAGTCATCATACTATGGTCCTGGTTGTTGTATTTATGCATGCCATTGCGGCCCACCAATATCAAACCGGGATAGGCTTGCAAGCCGTCACGTATAATTTGTTGCTGTTGTAAATAGTCCTGATTGTATACCGGATATGCTTTGGGCTGACGTACAACATAAGCATCCAAAACTTCTGACGCTTTGCCCAAGCCAATGTGTTCTAATTCCTGCGCAGCCATTTGGCATAAATCTGTATCAGTGGCAGTCCACATGCCATCGCCTTCAAAGCAGAAATATTCTAATCCATAACACACTTTATCAGCATCGGGCACCATGTATGGGCTCCAGCTTTTAAAGTGCTGAATGCGGCCAACTTTTACAGCGGGATCATGTATGTAAATCCAGTTGTCGTTGAAGCGTTGCTCATCTTTTAAAATGAGTACCACAGTCAAAAAATCGCGGTACTGCAATGCTCTGGCAGCCTGCTGCATGTCCTGTGTAAAACAAGAAGCAGGATGACCAATCACATCTTTAATGGCCGCCGTTGAAATCACATAATCGAAACCATCCATTTTCTGTCCATCATTCAGTAACAATGACCAAGAGGATTGCTCAGCATTCAACTGCATGGTTTGAACGCCTGTATTCATGTGCACACTTACACCAAAGGCTTCGGCTTTTTGCTTGCAAACCGTCCACATTTGACCGGGGCCAAACTTGGGATAACGAAACGCATCTATCAATGTTTTAATAACGGCATCTTTTCCTTTTTTCTTTTTGGGAGGAAACAATGCATTGCGAATGGCCGCCATCAGTGAAAGCCCTTGGATGCGTTGTGCCGCCCAATCGGCAGATATTTCGCTACAAGGAATGCCCCATACTTTTTCGGTATAGGTTTTAAAAAAGAGTTGGTATAACCGTTTGCCAAACTGATTGCTTACCCAATCTTCAAAGGTTTTGGGATTGGCCACCGGAAACATTTTTGCCTGCAAATAACTCAACACACAACGGGCCGCTTCAATGATTCCCAACTTGCGCAAAGCTTCGCCTGCAGCTAAGGGGTAGGCGAAGAAATGTTGGTTGAAATAAATGCGACTGCTGCGTGGTCGTTCCAGCATTTCATCGCCCAATATTTCTGTCCAAAAATCTTCTACCTCTTTAGACTTGCTGAAAAACCGATGGCCACCGATATCGAAATGAAAACCCTTGTATGTTTCTGTTCTTGATATGCCGCCCACCAAAGTGGGATGCGCTTCAAATACTTGCACATCCATAGTACCTGCTTTGCCTAATAAGTAGGCGGCAGTAAGGCCTGCGGGGCCAGCACCAATAATAGCAACAGATAAACGGCGGTTACTCACGGGGCAAATATAATCCCTGCAAGTAACCGCCGTTCAGCATTTCAGCAGATGTGCTTACATATCTGTAATGGGCTTGTATTTTGGCACCAACGATTTCATAACCATCCAGCCAATAAGATAAGCGATGGCGCAAAAACAGAAGATGATAAAATAGCCTGCCGGCTTACCCTCAAAACCGAGAAACTGCATGTTGGTTTCGCCAGCATGCACAAACAATTTACCCGCCGATTTTTGCAACAACATAGAGCCAAGCCCACCTGCCATACCACCAATACCTGTAACGGTAGCAATGGCAGATTTGGGAAACATATCACCAACGGTAGAAAAGATATTGGCGGACCATGACTGATGCGCTGCACCACCCAAACCAATCATGATAACAGGCAACCATGGCGAGATGGTACCTAGCGGTTGCGCCAACAATACCAGCAACGGGATGAATGCAAAAATGAGCATTGCTTTCATACGGGCTGCATATGGATCTTGACCTGTTTTACGAATGATGATTGATGGCAACTTGCCCCCGTAAATAGACAACATGGTAATAGCATACAGCGTAAATACCAATGCGATACCTAATCCTTCGGATGTTTTAATACCAAACTGCGTATTGAGATAAGAAGGCGTCCAGAAAAGAAAGAACCACCAAACACCATCCGTCATGAATTTGCCAAAAGCAAACGACCATGTTTGTCTGTATTTGAAACAATCCATCAATGTTACTTTCTTTTTGTTGGGGTCTTCTGCCTTTTCAGCGTCACCATTAGCGTCTCTGTCAGAAAGAATGTATTCCAATTCTGCAGCATTTACTTTCGGATGATCTTCCGGCTTTTTGTACATGAATACCCAAAATGCCATCCACACAAAACCCAATGCACCAATAATGATGAATGACATTTCCCAACTTGTAGCTTTGGCCAACGGCGGAATACTCAATGGTGCCAGCAAAGCACCTACTGATGCACCAGCATTGAAAATACTGGTAGCAAATGCACGGTCTTTTTTAGGGAAATATTCGGCAGTTACTTTAATGGCTGCAGGGAAATTACCCGCTTCACCAATAGCCAGTACGATACGTGCCACAATAAATGCATACATACTTATTGTAGAAATAACAACAGCCGTATCGCCCACTGCCTGAGTTAATTCTGCTGCAGTATGCAAGCCAACATATTGCTCGGTTACAATGCCACACAAGGCATGCAAACAAGCACCGATTGACCACACACCTATCGCCCAGAGAAAGCCTTTCTTCGTACCCATCCAATCGATAAACCGACCGGCAAACAACATAGAAATGGCATACACAATGGAAAAGATGGAAGTGATGGTTCCATAGTTGTCTTCATTCCAGTGAAATTCAGGTTTAATGAATTCATCCCATGTTAAAGACAACACTTGTCTATCGAGATAATTAATGGTAGTGGCAACAAAAAGAAGCGCCACAATACTCCATCTGTAGTTCGTCATTTTTCCATTGGTTTGACCTAGCATATCGTTTGGCTTTAGATGTTATTTCTTAGTTACTGCAGCAATGGTAGTCAACACTTCAGTGGTTGTTTTTTCAATTGTTTCGTAGTCTTTTGCTTCCATCAGTTTTTTGCTGATGAGCTTGCTGCCCATACCCACTGCACACACACCGGCTTTAAACCAGGCCTCGATATTTTCTTTGGTGGTATCTACACCTCCGGTAGGCATAAATTTCAGCTTTGGAAAGATGTCTTTGATGCTGCTCAAAAATTCAGGACCGAGCATATTGCCGGGAAACAGCTTGATGAAACCAATGCCTGCATTTTCAGCAGCAATAATTTCAGAAGGCGTCATACAACCAGGCGCATAAAAAATATCTTTCGAAACGCAAAGGGCGGCAACTTCTGGCACAAAACCAGGGCTCACCAAAAAGTCGGCACCAGCAGCCAAATAATCATTGGCCTGTTGCAAGTTTTTGATGGTGCCTACACCCAGCAACAAACCGGGCATTTCAGCATTGCGCAGGGCCACCATGCTTGTAAAATTGTGCAAAGCTGCATCGCCACGGTTGGTGTATTCAATAGCTTTTACACCCGCTTTGTATACGGCTTTCAATATGTCGAGTGTTACCTGCTCATCGGCATTGAAGTACAAAGGCAGCATGCCTTGTTCAATAATGGCGGTAGTTACTTCATGTGTTGTTGGCATTGTTCAGATTTTTACTTTCACTACTATTTTCTTAATGGTTCCGTCACCAATCATGGGTGCATGTACATCGTTGGGAAAAAACACAACAAACTGTCCATCGGTGAGTTGAAAATACATATCAGGTTGTTCGGTGTACAGTTGTACATCTTTCTCTGCATTGTAGCCACCGTTTTCAACCACACATTTTTCCCGTGGTTTCCAACCGATGGTTTCAACACCACGAATGCACACCTGAATATCAATGTACTGATTGTGGCATTCAAATTTCGCTACGGAAGCTTCAGCCGTTTTACCAGCAGCATCCGATATGATGCCTTTCAGCGCATCGCCATCTATTTCATATTTACCCGGTTCAATGGTAGCAAAATCAATGCTGCCAATCCAGGCAAATGCTTTTTCGAAAGAGGGATGCAGCGAAAAATATTTCGCTGCATTACCCAAAGTATCTATGACCATGTGTATTGGTTTTAGCGTTGTACACGACCACTACCGTCGCCTTTCATCAAATCTTTTACTTCACCCAAGGTAGCGTGGTTCAAATCGCCGGGGATGGTGTGCTTAATGGCAGATGCTGCAACACCAAACTCAGCCGCTTCAGCCATTGGCATACCAGTTACCAAACCGTAAATCAAACCACTGGCAAATGAATCGCCGCTACCTACACGGTCTACAATGCGAACATTGTATTTTTTGGTATGGTAAAAATCGGTGCCATTGTATACCAATGCACTCCAGCCATTATCGCTGGCACTATAACTCTCACGGAGTGATGATGCCACATATTTGAAACCAAACTTGGCTACCATTTGCTTCATGATATCCTGAAAACCGTCGAGGTGAAGTTCACCTTTGGTTACATCGGTATCGCCAGGTTTGAAACCCAGTGTTGTTTCTGCATCTTCTTCGTTGCCGATACAAACATCAACCCACTGGCAGAGATGCGTCATTACTTTTTGCGCCTTCTCTTTGCTCCACAATTTTTTGCGGTAGTTCAGGTCAATGCTCGTTGTAATGCCTTTTGCTTTGGCCGCTTTCAATGCAGCTTCGGTAAGCGCAGCAGCTTTATCGCTAAGAGCTGGTGTAATACCGGTGGTATGAAACCAATCGGCACCATCAAAAATTTTATCCCAATCAAATTCGCTGGCATCTACATCGGCAATGGAAGCACCGGCACGGTCATATACTACCTGAGAGGCACGCATAGATGCACCAGTTTCGAGAAAATAAATACCCAAGCGGTCGCCGCCACGGGCAACAAACTTTGTATCTACACCATAACGACGAAGGTGGTTGATGGCCGACTGGCCAATGGGATTGTTAGGCACTTTGGTAACGAATGTACCATTCAAACCATAGTTGCACAAAGCGGCAGCTACGTTGGCTTCGCCTCCGCCATAGGTTACATCAAAAGAATCGGCCTGAACAAAACGCTTGAAATCTGGCGTTGACAAACGCAGCATAATTTCTCCGAGCGTTACTACTTTTTTGGACATATCAAATTGGTTTTGTTATGAGCTAAAATGAATATTGATTTATAAATTATTCTTATCAAACAAAGCTTTTACCTGTTGTATGTATGCAACTGTATTTTGGGTAGCATCACCTTTTTCGTGCAGCTTGGCATAGGCTGCAGCCGCAGCAAAACTGATGACATCTTGCAAATCATGCTTCGATTGCAAACCGTAAATAAGACCTGCCATAAAACAATCTCCGCTACCTACTTTATCTACAATTGCATCGGTGGTAAATAGCGGACTTACAACTTGAGTACTCTTCGTATTGAGTGCCGCATAGTAACGAATGCTGCTAGCATCGGCATCAAAACGAAAGGTGTTGGCTACAACAGTACAGTTGGGATAGGCCTCAAACAACGCATTTGCAGTTGTGCTGGCGTGTGCCAGATAAGCTTCCTGCGTGGCAACTGCAATAGCGTTAGCATCTACCGGTATGCCCAACAAAGTTTCTGCTGCCCAAATATTTCCCATTACTACGTTGCAATACTTTACCAATTGTGGCATTACATCAACAGGCAGCTTGCCATATTTCCACAGCAATGAACGATAGTTCAGATCAATGGAAATAGTGATATTACGTTGAGCAGCTTCCTTCACGGCTTCCAGGCAAAGTTCCGCAGCCTGCTCACTTACTGCTGGTGCAATGGCACTGAAATGAAACCAGTCAACATCCTGCAATATGTTATCCCATGGTACCACTCCAGTGGCAAGGGTTGAAAAGGAAGAATACTTTCTGTCGAACACATTTTCATGGCTCTTCATGTCAGCACCTTCTTTGAGGTAATACAAACCAATGCGTTCGCCGGAAAGAATGATGGGCGAAGTATCAATTTGTTTACTCTCCAAATAAGCAATGATGTCTTTAGTAATGATATTGTCGGGTAATGCTGTGCAATACTTCACCGGCATTTGCCAGGTGGCCAAAGCCGTGGCTACATTGAGCTCGGCACCACCTACAAATACGGGCAAATGGTGTGTACGCAACCATTCACCACCATTAGCTGGCGGCAAACGCAGTAACAATTCACCAAAGCACAACACTTTTCCCATGACTTATTTTAATGTAGGAACCGGAGCCGGATCCATATCGGTATACACAAGGTTTTCGCCGGCCATGCCCCAAATAAAACCATAGTTGGTAGTGCCACAACCATAGTGAGTACTCCATGGCGGAGAAATCACCGCTTCGTTATTGGCCATCACCAAATGGCGTGTTTCCATGGGGTTGCCCATGAAATGAAACAAGCGTTGTCCTTCGGGCAAATCGAAATACAGATATACTTCCATGCGGCGGGTGTGGGTATGTGGCGGAATAGAATTCCAAACACTACCTGGTGCCAGTACCGTTAAACCCATCACCAGCTGGCAACTCTTGATGCCATCGAGGTGAATGTATTTGTACACGGTACGCTTGTTGGCCGTTTCTGCAGCACCCAACTCAACAGGCGCTGCCTGTTCTTTGGTAAACAAAGTGTTGGGATAAGTAGCGTGTGCAGGTGCACTCAGCAAGTAAAAAATTGCCGGTGTTTTTTTAGAGGCAGAAGCAAAGCTTACCTTTTTGGTGCCTTTACCTAAATACAAACACGATAGTTTTTCTACTTCAAACTTTTTGCCATCAGCAGTTACAGTGCCTTTGCCACCAACGTTAATGATGCCCAACTCTCTTCTTTCCAGAAAATAATCGGCACGAAGCTCAGGATGATTGGGCAAAGACAATGCTTTTGCCACCGGCATTGCACCACCAACTATTACACGGTCGTAATGTGTATATACCAGCTTCAGTTGATCGGGCAGCATCAGGTTCTTCACCAGAAAATTATCAATGAGAGCCTGCGTGTCAAAACCCTTTGTTTCTTGCGGACCAACAGCAAAGCGAATTTCCATGTCGCCGTCTTTATACGTATTGCTGTTGTAATCTTTCAACTGCTGCACAGGTGCAACTGCTTTTTTTGTAGCCATGAGATATCAATTAAAAAAATAACGAATGGAGATTGCTGCCGAAATATTAGCGGGCCATCCATCCACCATCTACAAATAATACGGTACCATTTACATAATCAGAAGCAGGAGATGCGAGGAAGGTAACCGGGCCTTTAAAATCGGCAGGTACGCCCCAGCGGCCAGCAGGAATACGATCGAGGATAGATTTGCTACGTTCCGGATCTTCGCGAAGCGCCTGTGTATTGTTGGTAGCAATGTAACCTGGTGCAATGCCATTTACACATACACCTTTACTACCCCATTCATTGCCAAAGGCACGAACCAAACCTGCTACTGCAGATTTGCTGGCTGTGTAGCCTGGTACATTGATACCACCCTGGAAGCTCAGCAATGAGCAAGTGAAAATGATTTTGCCACCACCCTTTTCAATCATGTGACGACCGAACTCACGACCCAAAATAAACTGCGCATTCAGATTGATGTCAATCACTTTGTCCCAATATTCATCAGGATGTTCAGCTGCTGGTTTACGCATAATAATACCGGCATTGTTCACCAAAATATCAATGCGTTCGTTGTCGGCTTTTACTTTGTTGATGAAATCATACAAAGCTTGTCTATTAGAAATATCAACACGGTGGTAAGTGAAAGTACGACCAGTTGCTTCGATAGCATTTTTCACTTCGCTGTAATCTTCCACAATAGAAGCACCAACTATATTGGCACCAGCTTCTGCTAAAGCCAATGCCATACCCATACCTAGGCCTGTATCGCAACCTGTAACAACTGCAGTTTTTCCTGCAAGACTGAAGAGATTCAAAGTTTCCATTTGTTGTAGTTTATTGAGGTTAACTGATGTTGCAGCAATTACATGCTACAGATTGAAATATTTTTTTGCGTTGTTATAGCAAATGTCTTGTACAATTTTGCCAACCCATTGAATATCGTTTGGCAACTCGCCTTTGTCAATTTCTTCGCCCATGATATTGCATAACAACCGACGAAAATATTCGTGTCGTGGAAAGCTGAGAAAGCTGCGGGAGTCGGTAAGCATGCCCACAAAACGGCTCAACAAACCCATGTTTGACAGCGCATTGATTTGTTTGGTCATTCCATCTTTCTGATCGAGAAACCACCACGCAGAGCCCCATTGAATTTTTCCTGCTACCGAGCCATCGTTAAAGTTACCAATCATGGTAGCCATCAATTCATTATCGGCAGGATTGAGGTTATAAATAATTGTCTTTGCCAATTGATCGCTGTTGTCAAGCCTATTAAGAAAGCGGGCCAATGCCACAGCTTGCGGAAAATCGCCGATAGAATCCCAACCGGTATCTGCACCCAACAAACGTAACCCACGTGTATTGTTGTTGCGCAAAGCACCCAGGTGAAATTGTTGAATCCATCCTTTCTCATGATCCCATTGTGCAAATACAATGAGCATGGCACTCATGAATTTCAACCGTTGTTCTTTGCTCAACGTTTTGCCGGCACGTATTTCACTAAAGATGGAAATGATTTCAGATTCGGTATAATCTTCGGCATAAATCTGTTCCAAGCCATGGTCAGATACCTTGCAACCATTGGCAGCAAAAAAATCGTGTCGATTTTTCAACGCATCCAAAAACTGTGCATAGCTACCAATACTCATGCCTGCTGCGGCTTCCAGCTTATCTACATACGCATTAAAAGCTGCAGCATCATCTACCTGCATAGCTTTATCTGGCCGGAAAGCCGGCAACACTTTCAATGCAATACCTGAGGCAGCAATCTGCTGGTGAAACTCGAGTGAATCAATCGGATCATCAGTGGTACACAAAGTTTCTACATTCATTTTTGCAAGTAAACCTTGCGTTGTGAATGCTGGTGTATTTACCAGAGCACTGGTTTGCGCATAAATCTCTTTAGCAGAATTGGCATTCAACAAATCATCAACAGCAAAATAGCGGAGCAACTCTAAGTGCGTCCAGTGGTACAGCGGATTGCGCAATGTATATGGCACTGTTTCTGCCCAAGCCTGAAACTTTGCCTCATCCGACTGAGTACCGGTACAATAAGATTCGTGTACGCCATTGGTACGCATGGCCCGCCATTTGTAATGGTCGCCATACAACCATGCCTGTGTAATATTTTCAAACTGATGATTGGCCGCAATTTGTGCCGGCGGAAGGTGATTGTGGTAATCAATAATCGGCATTTGCTTGGCAAAGTCGTGGTACAACTGCGCAGCGGTATCGCCGTATAAAAGAAAATTATCTGTGATAAACGTTTTCATATTGTGCTATTGAGCATTACAAATGGTTGCTAATTAAATACCGCTGAAAGAAGAATAACCTCCATCTACAGTGATGTTGCTGCCATGTACAAATGATGCTGCGTCACTCATTAAAAACACCAATGCTCCGCCCAAATCTGATGGAGAACCGAATTTTTTGAAAGGTGTATGCGATAGTATCAGATTACCACGTTCAGTAAGGCTGCCGTCTTCATTGGTAAGTAACCGTCTGTTTTGTTCTGTCAAAAAAAAGCCGGGTACAATTCCATTAATCCGAATTGAATTTCCATAACGGTTAGCCACTTCTACAGCAAACCATTTGGTAAACATATCGACAGCAGCTTTACCCATGGAATAACCAAGCACTTTGGTTAAAGCTTTATCTACACTAACGGACGAAATATTTACGATACTACCTTTTCCGGTTGCTGCCAATGCTTTTCCAAAAACAATAGTTGGCAAAATGGTTCCCCACAGATTAACGTCCAATGCTTTTTTCATGCCTTCTACATTCATTGAAAAAACATCCTCGTTTGGTTGAAGTACACCTTCCGGTACATTGCCGCCAGCGCCATTTACCAGTCCATCAATTTTACCATACTTACTCAGCATTAAATCGCGGCAAGCAATGAGTTGAGCTTCATTTTGCACATCAGCAATAAGTGCTTCTGCTTCCCCACCAGCGGTTTGTATTTCTGCTACTCTTTCTTTAGCAGTTTTTTCATTGCGGCCGAGTATTCCTACTACTGCACCAGCAGCAGCCAGTGCAGTAATAAATGCATGCCCCAACACACCAGTTGCGCCGGTCACTACAATCACTTTGCCTTTTAATGGAAGTTCGTATGCCATAATATTATGTAAATGTGTAGTTGATAATTAAAGTGAGACACCTCTTTTCCAGGGAATAAAATCGTCTTGATTGAGCAATACAGCTTTAGGAATGACAATGCCACTGGCGGCCTGAATACAGTATTCCAAAATATCTTCGCCCATTTGCTCCAGTTTTTTCTCACCGTCAATTACCGGTCCGCAATCAATATCGATAATGTCATTCATGCGTTTGGTAAGATTGCTATTGGTAGATACTTTAATAGTGGGGCAAACAGGATTTCCTGTAGGCGTACCAAGTCCAGTCGTAAATAAAATGAGCGTTGCACCGCTGGCAGCTTTACCTGTAGTGGCTTCCACATCGTTGCCAGGAGTACATACCAAACTAAGGCCGGGCTTTTTCGCTATTTCGGTGTAATCCAATACATCTACCACTGGCGATGTACCACCTTTCAACGCTGCACCGTTGCTTTTGATTGCATCAGTAATCAACCCGTCTTTAATATTGCCCGGCGAAGGGTTCATGTGAAAACCGCTGCCTGCTTTTTCAGCAGAATCGCTGTAGGCAGACATGAGTTTGATGAACTTTTTCGCTGCATTTTCATCCTCTGTTCTGTCAATCAAATTTTGCTCGGCACCACAGAGCTCTGGAAACTCTGCCAACAACACTTTGCCACCCAAGGCAACCAATAAATCAGATGCATAACCAACGGCAGGGTTTGCAGAAATACCACTAAACCCATCGCTCCCACCGCATTTTACCCCAAGGCAAAGCTTATCTAATGTAGCCGGCTGGCGTTCAATTTTATTGATCTCTGCCAAGCCCTCAAATGATTTGCGGATGGCATCGGCAATGAGCTGTTCTTCACTTTGCGATTGCTGCTGTTCAAATACAAACAGCGGCTTATTGAAATTAGGATTGAGAGCTTTCAGGTCATTCAAAAAATCTTGTGTTTGTAAGTTTTGACATCCCAGACTCAACACCGTGATACCACCAACATTTGGATGATCGGCATAAGCTGCCAACAGTTTGCTGAGCACAGCCGCGTCTTGACGAATGCCACCACAACCACCTTGATGGTTCAGAAATTTAATGCCATCAACATTTTTGAAAAATCTATCGTTATTACCTGCAATACCAGATGGAGCAAGACTTACAGATTCAATATTTTCTCCCTTCTTAAATGCTTCCAACAACTGGTGTGTGTAGCGTTTGTATTTATCCGTTACGGCGTAGCCAAGTTCATTGTGCATGGCCTCACGAATCACATCCAGATTTCTGTTTTCACAAAAAACAGTGGGAATGAATAACCAGTAATTGGCAGTACCCACACGGCCATCTGCACGATGATAGCCATTGAAAGTTCGGTCTTTAAACTTCGATACATCAGGGGCTTTCCATTCGTAGTTTACCTTACGGTAGGTATACGGTTCCGCAGCATGTTTGGTATTTTCAGTAGACATTCTTGCACCCTGAGGAATATCCATTTGTGCTTTGCCAACCAACACACCGTACATAATAATTTCATCACCTTGCTTCATGTTGTGCATAAAGAACTTGTGTTTGGCGGCAATATCTTCCTGCATTACATATTCAATGCCTTCATATCGTACAGTTTGACCTTTCGCCAAATCTTTCAATGCAACAATGACGTTATCTTTCGGGTGAACTTTTAAAATTATTTGAGACATCTGGACGGATTTATTTGTTGATTAATGCTGTTACTGCGGCCTTCATGCCATTGCTTAAAATACTATTGACAGCTGCTGAAACTTCTTCTATAAAATAGGGTGAAACAGTAAAGTCTTCCTTCCATATTTTTTTGTTGGTCACTACTGCTTCTACCCATCCGCTAATGTTATTGGCATCGAATGCGGATTGAATGAATGCTACAAATTCAGGAGTATCATTCGGTGTAAATGTTACCGCTGAATGACCACTATACAACACCAAAAGCGCAGCAAAAGAAAAAGTGGTGAGTGGAGCCTTACTATTCAATTTGGTGTAGTTATCTTTTACTGTAGGAAAATCTCTCGTCTCCCATTTAGACAATGAGTTCAATGAAATATCCTTGAGATAATGCTTCAAAAATGGATTGTAAAAACGTTCCAAAATTTTTGCAGCAAATTTTTTCAATTCTTCAGGATCTTCATCAATAGCTGGAAGCACTTCAGTAGCCACCAATTGATTAATGTATTGTTCAACTTCTGGTGTATTAAACGCATCCATTACTGTTTCGCATCCCAGCTGCAAAGCCACAGGCACCATAGCCGTATGTGCACCATTTAGTATGCGGACTTTCTTCGCTCTGAAATCACGAATATCATCCATGAAAAGAACATTCAAACCTGCTTCATCCAATGGAAGTTTTTGCTTGATGCTGGCATCGCCACCAATAGCCCATACATGAAAATATTCACCCTTTACCACTAGGTTGTCATCAAAGCCAATCTCAGCTTTTATCTCATTGATGGTTTCTTTGGGAAAGCCGGGCACAATGCGGTCAACAAGTGTATCGTAAAAATGGCAACAGCTATTTACCCATTGTTCAAACTCAGCTCCAAGTTGATTGGCGGAGGCATGCTGCAATACATATTTGCGAAGCGTAGAACCATTGTCTTCAATGAGTTCGCAGCATATAATTGAAAGACCTTTGGTAGTATCACCTGCAAAATGCTGAAAACGCTTGTACAAAAGCGCCGTCATTTTTGCAGGAAAAGAAGCAGGCGGCATGGCGAAAATATCATCGCCTTCTTCATAGCGAATGCCCGCTTCTGTGGTATTAGAAATAATCATTTCCAGGGCATCACTTACTATTAATTTTTCGTACGTCTGATAATCAGCATATGGGTTATTTACAGTGGTAATACACTTTACTAAAGACACTTCTTTCACCGGTTGCTTATCCTTGATGCCTTCCAGATAAACATGGTACATATTGCTTTGCTGCTGAAACAAATCACGTACAAACTCACCACCGGCAATGGGTTGCACAATGGCTACACCATGATTCATTTTTCCTGCATCGTTGGCTTTTTGAATCATCCAATCTACAAAGGCTCTCAAAAAATTACCTTCACCAAACTGCAATATTTTCACCGGCAGTTCAGGTTTATTTACGGTGGTAGCATTCAATACTTTCATCTATTTCTTTTTAACTTTTCCTAGAACGCTTAGCTTATTTCAGCAACCATTTAGCCAGCTGCTGTGCAGCTAAAATGTTCTGATATTCTGCAGGTAACTTACGGCCTTCAACATATTCGTTATACAACCACGGATCACCTACAGCTATCACTTTCCCTTTACCATATTTTGCTGTCGCAATCAACACTTCACCGTCTTTTACAATCACTGGTTTTGCAGGCCTTTGCAATGTCAACGTGCTTATTTCTTTCAGGAACATTTTATAATCGCCATTGAAAACTTTGTTACTGCCGCTCATGACTAAGCCTTGCTCGTATACATCATTCTTCACCATATTGCGGCTCACATTGGTAAACTGCATGCCAAACTTCCCTGCCAGAATATTGAAATGTGAAAGATCACAATTGAAACTGTCGTTTGCCATCAGCAGCAATGTGCCTCCGCTATTTACCCATGCAGCAATAGCACTGGCAGAGGTTTCATCCATCAAATTCGGATTGGCTTTATCCTTTGCATGATCGGGATCTACAATAATGTATACACTGGCTTGTTGCAAATTAGCCGCCGTTGGTGCTACATCCAGATTGGCCAAACGGGCACCAAACTTTTCAAACTGTTGACCGAAAGCATAAAACCCGGGATGAGATTTCTCCTCCCATGTGTAATGGAAAAAATCTTTTCTGCCTGGTACAATCTCTCTTTGTTCACTATTGAAAAAACGATCTAATAATACCTGCTTACCATTGGCTAATTTTTGAGTGGGTTGCAATTCCATTTCGGCAGCACACAACAAAAAAGCGCCTAATCCCTTAGGATCATTCTCAATCACTTTTTCTTTCATGTAGTAATCGAAACTGCCATCGCGGTAAGGATTGCCGCCCAAACCAGATACACTTACGGTGCCATGCAAGTCGGGAACATTATTGGTACGTTTTATAAACTGCTGTTGAATGCCAGCATAACCCCGCTTTACGTTAGGTGTAAAAGACGCTGGTAGGTAACCTTTCCGAATACCTTTTGCTAGCGTATATACCAGCATACAAGAAGCTGATGCTTCCAGATAATTAGGTGAACGCTCTGGCATATCAACTATATCGTACCATACGCCACTCTTTTTATCCTGCACTGCTGTAACCGCTGTTGCAAAGCGATTAAGAATGGCAATGATTTTTTCTCTACCCGGATGATTGGCGGGAAAATAATCCAGCACATCAACCATGGCCATGCCATACCAACCCAATGCTCTACCCCAAAAATGCGGTGACAAACCAGTTTGTTTATCTGCCCATTGTTGTTGCTTCGATTCATCCCAGCCATGATAGAGCAAACCCGTTTTAGCATCACGTGCATGGGTTTCCATCCAAACAAACTGATTAGTGATGTCATCGAAAGCCTTGACCTCACCCGCTATTTGTGCATATTGGGCATAGAATGGCTGACCCATATACAAACCATCTAACCACATTTGATATGGGTAGATTTTTTTGTGCCAAAACCCGCCTTCGTTGGTACGGGGATGCGTATTGAGTTGGTCACGCAACAGCGTTGCAGCCGTCCAGTATTTTTTATTTCCTGTTACCTGATACAACAGCAACAAATTCTTGCCATTGTTCAAATGATCAATATTGTATTCGTCTTTTTTATACCCCCTGATTGTTCCGTCATTTCGCACATAGTGATCCATACTTTTCTGGATATATTGAAATAAACGGACATCCCCATTGCCATACCAAATGTGCTCTAAGCCTTTCAAAATTACACCCTGATCATAACGCCATTTTGCTTCCTTGTCGCCTTCCAGCAAAAAAGAATCAGGCCAAATGTTCATCACCCTTTGGGCCATTTCAGCAGCAGTAACTGTTGTTTTCTGCGACCACGAAGACGCAGCAATCAACAAGTAGAGCATTAAAAGCGACAGATGGTTTTTCATTTACTGAATGGTTATGGTTCCGGGTTTTGCACCCAATTCATACACTATTTGCTGAGTAGCATTGCCGGCCTGCTTACGTACTTGTATTGCTGCAGAACGGTCGCCAGCCACACGATACATAAGTTGGTTGTTGCCGTCAAACGTCAGTCCATTGAACTGTATATTTTTACTTTGAATGATGTCTACCACGGGAGTGGTATGCTTCGCTTTGATAGTAACATTGTTGAAAACAATACCATCGGACTCTTGGATATCAATGCCTTTATCAGCCTGCAACACCATATTTTCAAGCTTAATATTTTGTACAGGCATCTCTGGTAGTCCACGAATAAATACGCCTTTAGCAGCACCATTTACATACACGTTTCGGATATGAAAATTGCGGAAGACAGGCGTTGTTTCATCCACTGGTTTGAATTCTACTTTTGGCAACTCACGAACTTCTCCGGTGAGCGGCACCGGATCTTTGGCCATGTAATACATGTCGAATAAAATGGCATCACCCGGAATATCCTTCATGTAAATATTTTCAATGTTGATATTTTCTACCAAGCCACCACGACCACGGGTTGTTTTAAAACGCAAACCAATATCGCTGCCAATAAAAGTGCAGTTGCTGATGTTCATATTTCTTGCACCGCCACTCATTTCGCTGCCAATCACAAATCCACCATGCGATGCATATACAACACAACCGCGAATGGTAACATTCTCTGTGGGCATAGCCCTTTTGCGGCCATCGGCATCTCTACCGCTTTTCATGCACAGCGCATCATCGCCCACATCAAATACGGAGTTTTCAATCAATACATTCTTGCAACTCTCCACATCAATACCATCGCCATTTTGTGCATACCACGGGTTCTTTACAGTAATGTTGCGAACTGTAAGGTTCTCACTCATGAGTGGATGCAAACACCAAGCCGGTGAGTTTTGAAAAATGACACCTTCCAATAAAATGTTTTTACACTTCGTAAATACAACCATGTTGGGTCGCAAGAAATCTTTCACGGCTTCGTAGTCGGCCATGCTTTTTTCCGGACTGATTGCACCAGGATTTTTCATTGCGGCACCTTTCAGTGAACCGGCATTGGGATACCACGTTTTCTTGTCCTCACTTAGCAAGCCTCCACTCTTTACCAGCTTCTCCCACTGGCTGGCAGTGAGTTTATCTTTTTTTACCATGCGCCATGCGTCGCCATTACCATCTACAATGCCTTTGCCTGTAATAGCAATATTGCTGGCATTGGTAGCAGAAATAGGTGATTGGTTGCGCATTTGTGGAAGGCCTTCCCAATCGGTGGCTACTAATTTGTACTGTGAAAAATCATTGCTAAACAATAATGTAGCACCAACTGCAATGTGCAGATTGATATTGCTTTTAAGCTCAATAGGACCGGTAAGCCACAAGCCAGCCGGCACCAGCACTACGCCGCCGCCTTTTTTGGCTAATTGATCAACAGCCTTTTGAATGATTGAAGTGTTGAGCAAATAACCATCCCCTTTTGCGCCAATCGATTTGATGGATAACGTGTCTTTACGAAAAACAGGCACTGGCACCTTTGGCAATGGCTTGAAATGCTGGGCCCATGCGGATAAACCCAATATGCTCAACAGAGAAAACAACACGGTTTTTTTCATAGCTAAAATGGTTCGCCAATCGGTACAAAATCGAACACAATGTTACCAAGTACCCTGCACAATGCACAGTGCCCGAAGGCTTTTATTTACGCAAACGATGTCAAAATCAGCTGCTGTACACATGGCATATTCTACTCATAAACGGCTACATTTTTACTGCCTGACGGGCCAGTAATTTCCAGGCTTTACCCTCTTTCTGAAATACCAGCAAGATGCGTAAGTGTACTTCGCCAGCCACATTATTATCGTTGGTTTTGGCATGTAATTCATGACGAACAACGGCTACGTTTTTATGAATAGCAATAGTTTGATTTTTCAGTTCGATGCTGACAAAATCAGATTTGCCACTGGCAATTTTTTCAACGAACTGGGCCTGATTTTCTACAGCACCGCCGCTATGGCCATAGCTAAGCGCTACAGAAGAAACCGCCAATAAAGAATCGGCATTACCCGATACCATGGCACTGCGCAATTGCTCTACAGCAGCAGCTACAGCGGCAGTTTGTTTTTGCTGAGCCTTTGCCAGCGTAACTGTGCAAAATGCAACAAGAAGAAGCAGTATTTTTTTCATGTGTTGTTGTTGTATAAAAAAAGGATGCTGCTGCAGCGAACATGGGTACGATGCAGCAATAAGTTGGGTTAAACAAAAGTTTGCGGCTTAGGTACCAAATCGGTGAGTTCGGTAATTTTTACCGGACGGCCTTCTGCTATGCTTTTACGGGCAGCAATGCCAATGAGGATAGACATGGCACCTTCTCTTGTACCTGCCAATACATGGTGCGGATTATCTGTTGGATCTACAAAAATGCGGCGCAGCATGCGGATATCGCCACCCCCATGGCCACCTTTTATTTTTGGCGTGGTGTATATTTCATAATTCTTGGCGAAGTTGTCCATCACCATTATTTCCTGCACTTCTCCTTTAATGGCATCATCGGCATCCGACATTTCTACTGCATGCCTTTTGGCTTGGTCGTTGGGTGTTTTTTGCAAATAAGGAATGTCTTCCCAGGTTTCCATTCTACCTTTTTTTCCATTGAAGGCAATCTGCCAACCTTCGTATGGAGAGTAGGTCGTCAATGAATAATTTACAACCACACCGTTGGCATATTTTATCTGTGCAGACATCTTATCCCAGATGTCGATTTCGTTGCGCCACACACAACCGTCACGTAAGTAACCATCATGTTGTTCATTGTCAGCATATAGTTCCATCAGTCTTTTATCCTGCGTCATATCCCAATAAAAAGCGCATTTATTTTTATGCTCACAGGTGCGGCAGTTTTTGCCACGGAAATCATTGTTTTTGCCGTAATGCTCCAACGCTCCATAAGCACTCACTTCTACTGGTTCGCTATTGAGCCACCAGTTGAGTAAATCAAAATGGTGTGTGGCTTTGTGCACCCACAAGCTGCCTCCTTTGCCTACAAAACCATGCCAGCGACGGAAATAATCAGCACCATGATACACATTGAGGTACCAGTTAAAATCTACAGAAACCACTTTGCCAATTCTGTCTGCAGCCAGCAGTTCTTTCACCTGCATATTGTGCACACTGTGGCGATAATTAAATGCAACGGTCACTTTTTTGCCCGATTTTTTTTCGGCATCCAAAATGCGTTTGCACTTTACTTCATCGGTGGTCATGGGCTTTTCTGTAATCACATTTACACCCATGTTTAGCGCCTGTACAATAAAATCATCGTGTGTACTGTCTACAGTGGTTACAATTACATAGTCGGGCTTGGTTTCCTTTACCATGCTGGTAAAATCGCTATAGGTTTTACAGCTTACACCCATAATGCGTTTGGCAGTTTCCAATCGGCCAGGGTTGATATCGCACAAACCCACAAACTCAAGCACGTCAGCAAAAGTGCTCACCAATGTTTTGCCCCACAGGCTGCTGCCGCGATGACCTGTACCAACCATGGCCAGTTTAATTTTGCTGCCAGGTTGAATAGCAAAACTTTCAAACGGATGCAACATCAGCGAAGCACCCGCTGCAACGGTGTATTTCATGAAATTTCTTCTTTCCATATTACAATCATTTGGTGTGTTATTGAAAACGAATCCAATCTATATCGATATAACCGCCATCATTAGTAACGGTATTTCTATTGATGAAAAAACCAAGCTTTGCTCCCACCCATCTACCGGGTTTGGCTATAAATTCATTGGGTGCATCAGTATATAACTTTCCGTCGGCACTAAAAGCAAAACGACACTTTGCGCCGGGTTTTACGGTTAAGCGCAGATACATGTCCTGCCCTTGCACCGTTCCCAATAAGGTCACTTTTTCCTGTTTGTTTTTATCCGCATTCAATCGTTCATGAAAGTTAACACTTGTGATGCCGTCTTTTTGTGTTAATCCCAAAAAGGCATAATCGGTACCATGTACAATAAAACCAGCCTGCTCATTGTTTTTGGTGGCTGAAAAACGAAGCTTGACTGTAGCGGTAAAACTTTCTGCCGGAAATTTTTGCGCCAGCAAATTGGGATAATCCCAGGCATTATTCAAGCTATCGGCACGATATACTGAAAACATGCGTAAATACCCTTGCGTTGTAGGAAATGCCCAAGTGATATCTGGATTGGCCTGCCACTGCCATTGCTTGCCCAGCAGAGGCACATTAAACTCATCGCTTGTGGGCGGTGCTTCAATACCTGCAGCAGCAAACGGTTTTTTAAATTGCATTACCGGCTCACCTATTCCGTCATTGTCTGCATCTGCACCAATAACCGGCCAATCATTTTGCCAAACCATGGGTTGCAAATGCACAATGCGGCCGTAAGCTTCCTTATCTTGAAAATGCAGGAACCAATCCTTGCCATCAGCGGCAGTAACCCATGCACCTTGGTGTGGTCCGTTGATGGCTGACTTGCCCTGATCCATCACTACTTTTCTTTCATACGGACCATAAATATTTTTGCTGCGCAACACCAATTGCCAGCCAGTGCTTACACCACCTGCAGGTGCAAAAATGTAATAGTAACCATTGCGTTTGTACAACTTTGGTCCTTCTACAGTAGGGTCTTGCGGATGACCATCGAACACCATCACTCCACTACCTAAAGTTTTAGTACCCGAAGCGTTCATTTCTTTTACTACCAAAATAGATTTGATACCGGCACGGCTTCCCGCAAATGCATGTGCCAAATACACTTTACCATCATCATCCCACAGCGGACAAGGATCTATCAAACCTTTGCCGGCTTCCACCAACACCGGCTCCGACCATGGGCCTTGAAAATTGCGGGCTTTGATGACATAAATACCAAAATCAGGATCGGGATAATAGATATAAAACTCCCCCTTGTGAAAACGGATAGATGGTGCCCACACACCTGCACCATGTTGCACTTTGCTGTAATGTTCTATGGGTTGCAAACGTGGCAATGCATGCCCCACCAGTTTCCAGTTCACCATGTCAGAAGATTGCAGCAGTGGCAAACCGGGTATGTGTGTAAAGCTGCTTGCCGTCATGTAATATTGGTTGCCTACTCGTATGGCATCGGGGTCTGAATAGTCGGCATGCAATACAGGGTTTTGGTAAAATCCATCCCCGTTATCGGAAGCACTCACAGGTATTTGTGCGGTGGCTTTCACAGCCATTACAACACAAATAAATCCTGCGATATAGGAAATCAATCTTTTCATGCTCACTTACATCTTAATACTGGTCAACCAGTTTTTCAACCGGTCCATCCAAAAGTCTTCGGTGGTTTTGTTGTACATGCCAAACCCATGACCACCTTTTGGATACAGGTGCATTTCAGCAAATACTTTGTTTTGAATACAAGCCTGATAAAAACGAAGGCTGTTGGCCACAGGCACTGCAGCATCATCGCCGGCATGAACAAGAAAAACAGGTGGCGTTTTTTTAGTAACCTGAAGTTCGTTACTGAAAAATTCAACTTGTGCTGCGTCGGCATCTTTGCCAATCAAATTGTTTCTCGACCCTTTATGAGTAATGGTGCTATCGAAACTTATAACCGGATAAATAAGCATACCGAAATCGGGCCGAGCACTGGTGGTGTCGGTGCTGGATGCGTCTGCTTTTATTTGAAAATGGGTCAACGCTGTTGAAGCTAAATGCCCACCCGCAGAAAAACCCATAATGCCAATTTTGTTGGGATTGATACGAAATTGTACTGCCTGGCTACGTACCAACTGCACAGCCCGTTGCGCATCTTGCAATGGCGCCATACTCTTGTCGATATTCATGCTGTCGCTGGGCAAGCGGTACTTCAATACAAAGGCCGTTACACCCCATTTATTCATCACTTCGGCTACACGTGTTCCTTCTTTATCAAAAGCCAAAATGCCGTAGCCACCACCGGGACAAATAATGATTGCAGTTCCGTTCGGTTCTTTTGGAGCATACACCGTAAGCGTAGGCACACTTACTTTTTCAATACGGGTGACATCATCTTTAAAAGTTGAACCTTCTTTAATCTTAGTTGGCTTGCTGTTGGGCACTGTGCCGGGGTACAACAACAATTCGACAGGAGCTTGTGCTTTTACTTTTGCCATCGATAAAATTGCTAACGTGAATAAGGAAAGGAAATATTTCATCTTGAATTATTTACCGCCGGTTTTGCCCGGCCACACGAAAGGTATGGACTGCGTATTTTCAAAAAACAACCCAGTAGAAAAACGACCGATTTGAGGACCGCTAAAGATATTTTGCAAGCTGTATTGACGGGCTTCCTTCTTCGTCAACTGCTTTGACCACGGCACCCGCTGTGCAGTGGCTGCACCAGGGCCAACGTTTTTGTACTCCGCATAAAAAGTAGTTTGCTCATTGGCAGCATTATCCCAATTGTGCCAACCCGCAGGAGCCAACTGTGCTGGCAGCTGACAATACATAAATACTGTTTTAGCATGAGCCCGCCATGGTCGTCCCAAATAGAATTTGGTGACACTGCTATCAACGGTGATGATGCAATAGCGAAACACATAGCCAAATTGTTTTCCCGCAGTTGTGCTGGCTGCTGTGATGTAAGAATTTACTTTGATGCGAATGTTGCAACTGTCGAACACTGCTGTAGCCGGACCGAAAATAAAATCGGTTGTGCCTTCAATGTCACACTTTAAAAAATATTGCCGGCACAATTCGCCACCGGTAAAAATGGTATCCTGATTACCCACAAACCTACAGTTGATAAACAGTGCCTGATCGGCATCCACATACAATGCCAATGCCTGCCCCACCCTGCCCGAACTGTTTTCAAACGTGATGTTTTGAGCAGTAAATCGATTGCCGCTTACTTTCACTGTGTAAGATGAAAACGTACCATGCTTGCCTTTTTCATAGGGCTTGCCAGAGTAATCGTCGAAGGTGATAATGGTGCCATCTACACTCTCGCCAATCATGGTAATGTCTGTGTTGTTGGCCAAAATTTCGAGCTTCTCTTTGTACACCCCATTTTTTATGTACAATGTAATAGGTGCCAACGGATAGCCACGCATGGCTTTGATGGCCTCACCAATAGTGGTGTAATCACCTGAGCCATCTTGTGCAACTGCAAAAATGTATTTGTATTGTTGCGGATTGGCCGTTTGTGCCTGCAATGCTGCAACTGCAACAAAAAGCAACATCACTATCGTGCTAAATCTTTTCATCATGGTAACAAACGTTTGCAGTTCAAGCCATCAAACATGCTGATGAACATCAACTTTCGAATATTCATTTTTTAGACCGATTAACTGTCCTGCTGTATAGCTCAGGAAGCTGGGATTTGATTTCTTGCAGCACTAGTTGTGCTACCAATCGGGCTCCCAATTCATTGAAGTGTGTATTGTCTTCTTTCCCCTCAGGATAGTTCGGATGTTCACCGGGTTTCAATTGCAAAAACAACCACTTAGATTGTGCCTCGCCAAACTGCTGATACAATGCTTTGGTAGCCTTGTTCATATCAAACAGCAACACCTTTTTTTCATTGGCCACTTCTTGTATGTAGGCAATGTATTCAGGATGTGTTTCTTCCTGTTGGCCTTGCGCATCAAACTTGCGGCGGCTAACAGGCGTCATCAACACAGCGGTCATGCCCTTACTTCGGGCGTCATCTACAAAGCGACGCAAATTGTTTTTATACTCGTCTGGTTTGGTGTAGCTTTTTTTAGTGGGCACTTCATCGTTGTGGCAAAATTGGATAAACACAAAATCGCCGGCTTTTCCTTCCTGCAAAATGGATTGCCACAAACCCTCTTCTATAAAAGTGCGGCTGCTACGGCCATTCTTTGCTTTGTTTACCACCGTAACGGATGAATCCCAAAAATGCACAAAGGGCATGCCCCAACCGGCTTCAGGATAGGCTTTCTGTTCTTTGATACTCATGGTAGAATCGCCGGCTAAAAAGATTTTAATAGGCGAACGCTTAGCTTGAAATGCCCACAAGAGTAAGGCTGCCATCAGCATTCCGAAAGTTGTGTACAACTGGCGTGTATTCATCATCCATGTATTTGTGTAACCAACATTTGAGTTTAGTATTTCAGCAGGCTGTTCATGTACACTTCAAGGTTACAATACCATTTCGACAGACCGAAAGCTGTAGCATCCTGCGGATTGCTTTTATCCAATCCGTTTTTTACTTCCCAAGCATCGGGCATACCATCTTTGTCAGTATCCAATGGTGCTGGCAAGACTTTCAATGCAGGCCAAGCGGTTACTGTTTTTTCATACGCTGTACCATGCGGATAGCCACCTTGCACATCAATGATATTACCATCTCCACGAACAATGTTTTGTAAAATGCGGGCATCCAAAGTATCTCTGCTGTGGCTTGCACCCGCATGCTTCAGCATGGCCTTGTATGCATCTATAGATGATTGTGGTGTAATGGGCAACACATCAAATGGTTGTTGCATCACGATAGTATCAACATTGAAAGGAGCTTTACCATCACCAATATGAATGCCTTGCAAATTCGTCATACTCACCACAGGCGAACCTTCCACTGTATTTCCGTCAACAAAAAATTTACCAAAACCAACTTGCTCATTACGGGTAGGGTTTACAATGCGGCCGGTTACTTTTTTGCCGGTAGCCGGGCCGGGTTTATAATAATTGCCCACCACATTGTAACGGCCGGCTTCGCCACCATATACATTGTTGCCGCCCCAGTTGTAAATGAGGTTGTTTCGAAAATCGACCAGTTCAATACTTGCACCAAGCCGTGTACCGTTGAACCGGGGTGTGCGGCTCACACAATGCGCAAACACATTGTGATGAGCAGACAAATGTGCACCGCCCCAAATACCGCCGTATCCATGGTGTTCCCAGTCTTTATCGCCTGTTTCAAAATGATAAGAATAGTTAAGTGGCTCTGCAATAATGTTCCATTGAATGCTTACACTATCGCCACCGTACATAGAAAAAACTTCATCTGTACTCCAACTGAAACTACAATGATCGATGATGATATTTTTGCGTCGGCCACCACTGAATGCATCGTCACCACCACTACCATCTACCATGCCTGCCTGGCTTTGGTAGCGGTCGCCCATGCGAAAACGCATATACCGCAAAATGATATTGTCGCCATTCAACGATACGTTGTGATCAGCAATGCAAATTCCATCGCCCGGTGCTGTTTGACCGGCAATGGTTGCATGCCCGTTTATACCCAGTTTAGATTGAAGATGTATGGTTCCCGATACGGCAAATACAATCATACGTTTGCCTTTGGCCTCGGCAGCTTCTCTGAAACTTCCTGGTCCGGCATCGTTGAGATTGTCAACCACATACACTTTACCGCCACGTCCACCGGTAGTGAATTTTCCAAAGCCCTCAGCACCGGGAAATGCCAACGCAGGTTCTTGCACATTTACTTGTGGCTGAGCACTGCAAGACAATGCTAAAGAGCACAAACCCAATATCCATCCTGCTTTCATGGGGTAAAAATTTGCTCCTTCAGCGCAGTGCAACTGAAGGAGCTAATGAAAAAAACAGCTTCTGTAAAAGGTACCTTTAATAATTCGGATTTTGCTTGAGCTTACCCTGATAGGCTGCAATGGTAGCCTGGTCGTAAGGGAACAATTCACTTTTGCCGGGGGTAAAAAAGGAAGCAACTCCTTGCCACAA
>JADLHL010000057.1 GCA_020848815.1 Chitinophagaceae bacterium
TGGTGCGCAGTTTCCTAACCTGATTCGCCGCTATATTTAGCCCATGCAACCAACCATTGATGTGAATGCTGATGTGGGAGAAGGCATGCTGACAGATGCTGCCCTTATTCCGTTGATTTCCTCGGCCAATATTGCCTGTGGCTACCATGCAGGCGATGCGGCTACCATTGCCACTACCATAGATTTGTGCAAGCAACAGGGTGTGGCTATTGGAGCACATCCGGGCTTTGCCGACAAAGCCAATTTTGGTAGAAATGACATGATGCTACCTACGCCCGATGCATGGTATCAACTCATTGCCGAGCAGCTGAGTATTATTGAGGAAGCATGCAACAAAGCTGGCGTAAGAATGCGACATGTAAAACCACACGGTGCCTTGTACAACATGAGTGCCCGCATGCCGGAAATAGCTCACATCATTGCACAAGCGGTGTATGATTTTGATTCCAACCTTTTGCTGTATGGTTTGGCGGGTAGTCATTCCATTACCGCAGCAAAAGCCATTGGCCTCAAAACGGTAGATGAGTTTTTTGCCGACCGTACCTATCAATCCGATGGTTCGCTTACGCCACGCACCCAAAGCAATGCTTTGATTACTGATGATGAAGTGGCCATGCAGCAAGCACTCAACATTACGATGTATGGTAAAATAATGGCTGTGGATGGAAGTATGATTCATCCGGCAGCAGGAGTACGCAAATCCATTTGTCTGCATGGCGATGGAGCACATGCCATTTCTTTTGCCCAACATATCGTGCATGCATTTCAGCAAAACGGTATCAACATACAGGCACATGGCTAAGCAACAACAATGGATGAGCAGCGGCATGATGGGCGCCGCTTTTTTGATGGCCACCAGTGCTATTGGTCCCGGCTTTATTACGCAAACCACGGTATTCACAAGTCAGCAGCTGTCCAACTTTGGGTTTGTGATTTTGGTATCCATTCTCATTGACATTGTGGTGCAGTTGAATATCTGGAAAGCCATTGCCACAACGGGTTTGAAGGCACCGGCCTTGGCCAATCGGGTGTTGCCCGGCGCAGGAGTGTTGCTCACCATCATGGTAGTGGCAGGAGGGATGGTGTTTAATATTGGCAATGTTGCGGGCAGTGGGCTGGGCTTGCAAACCATGTTTGGTATTTCGGCTACATCCGGTGCTGTTATTAGCGGCGCCATTGCCATTGCGTTGTTTTTACTAAAAGAGTTTGGCAAGGCCATGGATGCATTTGCCAAATGGCTGGGTATCCTCATGATTGTAATGGTGTTGACGGTGGCTTTTGCTACACAACCACCGGTGGGTGATATGCTGCAACATGCTGTGCTGCCAACACACATCAATACATTGTCCATTCTTACATTGGTGGGTGGCACTGTAGGCGGCTACATCAGTTTTGCTGGTGCTCACCGTATGCTCGAAGCGCAGCAAGGCAAGCCCATGGCGGAGAAAGAAGTAACGAAGGGTGCGGTAACGGGCATCATCTTATCGGGCATCATGCGCATTGGTTTGTATGCGGCCGTGTTGGGTGTAGTGGTTACCGGTTTTGTGCCCGATGCCGGCAATCCTGCAGCCAGTGTTTTTCAAGAAGCTTTGGGCAATAATGGCCGCCGCATATTCGGACTCATTTTATGGAGTGCTGCTATTACTTCTGTGGTCGGTGCTTCGTATACGTCGGTTTCATTTTTGGAAAGCTGGCATCCTGCCATTGCCAAACATCGTCAATGGCTGATCGTTGCATTTATTGTTGTAGCTACGGCAGTGTTTGCAGCCTTTGGTAATCCGATAAAAATACTGGTGCTGGCCGGAGCGGTTAACGCATTTGTATTGCCGCTGGCGTTGATACTGGTGTTGCTGGCCATGTCGGTTCGAAAATGGTTACCCAACTACCGCCATCCTTTGTGGCTCAGCATCAGCGGATGGGTCATCACCGCATTGTTGTTGTACATGGCTTGGCGGGCTATTGCTGCGTTGTAGTTTTTACCGAAGGGTTGTTTCGGTAAATGAAGTGCACCCAAAAGCGAAACATTTTCGCCGACAAAAAAGCGGGCTTTACCGAGGCCCGAACACTACATACCTAAACCCACTTGCCTTGGGTAGATAGAGGCAGTAGGTTTGTGTTATCAAACAAAAAACAACTGTTATGTCACAGCAATTTCAACAGCCGCAAGCTCCCTTCGAACACAAACAAAAAGTCATCCCCACACAGCTCACCATTGGCTTAGTGGTAGTATTGGTGGGGTTGGGCATCTTACTCAAACGCATGGATTTTCCGTTGCCCAACTGGTTGTTTGGCTGGGAAATGATCCTCATTCTCATTGGTGTCATCACCGGTATCAATTCAAAGTTTAAAGATGTTGCGTGGATCATTCTCATCACCATTGGGCTCATTTTTTTATCGGATGATTTGTTGCCCTTCCCCGAAATCAAACGGTATATATGGCCCATCGGCATCATGGTAGTGGGCCTGGTCATTGCGTTTCGCCCCGGCTTTGGCAGCCGCCGCCGCAACCATTGGATGAACGAAACTTCACCCATGCCTCCCACACAACCACTGAGCAACTTTAGCGTGGTGCCCGATGCAGCTCCTGTAAATGATGCCAACACCGTAACAGATGATGTGCTCGATGCAACCGCCGTTTTTGGTGGTGTAAAAAGAAGTGTCGTTTCCAAACGCTTTCGCGGTGGTGAGGTAGTAGCCGTTTTTGGTGGTGCAGAAATCAACCTGGCACATGCCGATTTTGAAGGCACCATCAAAATGGAAATCGTGAATGTGTTGGGTGGTACCAAACTCATTGTACCTGCCGATTGGGATGTGCAATCTGTAATGGTGGCCGTGTTTGGCGGGGTAGACGACAAGCGTTTTATTAATCCCCAATTGATTAACCCCAACAAGAAACTGATTATTGAAGGCACCAGCTTTTTGGGTGGTCTCGAAATCAAAAGTTATTAATCTGCACCACGACGCACACATTGCCAAAACATTCCGCCATGAAACCGTATCTCGTTCGCCTCATGTATCAATGCGCCGCCACGCCGCAGTACCAAGAGCAATGGCGGTTTATACTGGCCGACGATGCACACTGCGCCTATTCCAAAGCCACACACATTGGCCTGCACGAAGGTCAGCACACACATTCACCCTGGCAGTTTCGCAGTGTAACCGGCATGCTGTTGTTAGATGAAAACGCCGATGGCGCCGAATGTTTGGCACAAGTACAGCAACACACAAACATTGAAAAAATGGAACAGCAACTGCAGCAACAACAAGCTGCTTTGCTGGCCCACATGGCCGAAGAGAAGTACCGCATACTGCAGGTATGAATTCAGTAACATTGTAATCTCTCTCGGAAAGGATGCTTTTCAATTAGTCATGCAGTAAACCTGCTTATTTATGATGAAGCGTAAAGTATTGAAAAGACTAACACAGAGGGAGGAGCTGGCCCGGCAAAACGGGCGGAGCCTTCGGGTTTGCCTTGAATTTTCTTTGGTTACTTTCTTTTTTTCAAAAAAAAGAAAGTAACGAGGCAGCACTGACGAAAATTTAAAATATTCGATAGAGGTTCAAAATTTTTAGGTAACAAACAATATAAAAAAGTAGTTAACCTACGCTTTTAATTCAGTGGCTTCTTCACCATTTACCACACCGCGGTTTCGCCGCATGTTTTTTGCCGGCTGGGCACTCTGGATGCTGGTGCATGCATGGGTGCTCTCCGCGTATGGCCTTAGCTGGAAATTGTCTGCCATTGATAGCCTCGTAAGCAATGCATTGCTACTGGGTTGCAGCTGGCTCATCAGCAATAGCCTGCGGTATTACCTGCCTGACAACAACCGCTACAGCTACCTGCTGGCGTTGACTGGTTTGGTGGCTTTGTTCTGGATGTTGTTGTCGAAGCTGGTTTTGTTTATGCTGCCAGATAGTCTATCGAACTACGCATTTGTGCCGGGCAAAACCTATCCCATTCGGATGGCTGTGGGCGTACTTATTTTGGGTACCAACACCCTCATACATGTACTGTGGTACACGGTGCAGCAGCAGCAGGAAGAAGAAGACCGGCGCAAAGAAGCCGAGGCTTTGTCGAGAGAAGTGGAACTGATGAAACTGCGGGATCAATTGCATCCGCATTTTCTTTTCAATAGTTTAAACTCGATCAACGCACTCATTGTAGCCAAACCCATGCAGGCCCGCACCATGATTCAGCAACTGGCCGATTTTTTGCGGGGCACCTTGCGCAAAGAAGAAAATACCTGGAATGCACTGGCCGATGAAATCAGTCATTTGCAACTTTATCTGGATATTGAAAAAGTCCGCTTCGGACATCGCCTTAATACTGTCATTGATATTCCCGAAGCATTGGCGACTGCACAAATACCAGCTATGTTATTGCAACCAGCGGTAGAAAATGCCATCAAATTTGGTTTGTACGATACCACCGAACTCATCACCATCGACATCGTTGCCCGGCAGGAGGGTAGTAGACTGGTATTGGAAATCCGCAACCCATACGATCCGCAAACAAGTCGTCAGCCTGCCGGCACAGGCTTTGGTTTACGCTCCATTCAGCGGCGGTTGCAGCTCTTGTTTGGGCAAAGCGATTTGCTCAAAACCAGTGGCAGCAACGGCCTTTTTATTACCACCATCATAGTTCCGCAACCGTTATGATAAAAGCAGTAGTAATAGATGATGAACCACTGGCACGAATGGTTGTGCTGGAATATTTGCAGGCCTTTCCGCAGGTAAGCGTAGTAGCCGAATGTGGCGATGGTTTTGAAGGGTTGAAAGCCATTCAACAGCATCAGCCATCCTTGGTGTTTCTCGATATTCAAATGCCCAAAATTACCGGCTTCGAAATGCTGGAATTATTGGATGAACCACCTTCCATCATTTTCACCACCGCTTTTGATGAATATGCCATCAAAGCGTTTGAAGCCAGCGCCGTTGATTATCTGCTGAAGCCTTTTAGCCAAGAGCGTTTCAGTAAGGCCATGCAAAAATGGCTGCAACTGCAGGCTGCCCAGCAAACACAAGGCTATCAACAATTAGAAGAACACGTACCACAGCAGCAGGAGCGGATAGTGGTGAAAATCGGCAACAATATTCGCATCATTCCGGTGCACGATATTGTCTACCTCGAAGCCGCCGATGATTATGTAAAAATTCATACAGCCGAAGGCCATTTTCTCAAAAACAAAACCATGGCTTTTTTCGAAAAGCAACTCGATGCCAACCAGTTTGTACGGGTGCACCGGTCGTATCTGTTGGCTGTGCGGCACATCAGCCGCATTGATCCGTACGAACGGGAAAGTTTTCTGGCCATTTTGCGCAACGGACAGCAAGTGCCGGTGAGCAAATCGGGCTACACCCGCCTGCGGGAAGTGCTGGGGATGTAAGTTACCTTGCTACTTCATTGGTTCACTGCATCTTTGAGCAGTGAAGCAATCCCGAAAACATATTGTGGTGATAGGTGGCGGTGCTGCCGGTTTTTTTTGTGCGGTAAATGTAGCCCGGCTGCAGCCCGGCTGGCAAGTCACCATTTTGGAAAAGGGCAGCAAAGTGCTGCAAAAAGTAAAAGTGAGTGGTGGCGGCCGTTGCAATGTAACCCACGATTGCAGTTCCATTTCGGAGATGAGCAAATGCTATCCGCGGGGCGAGAAATTCGTGAAAAAACTCTTCCGCCATTTTTTTGTGCCAGACACCATTGAATGGTTTGCCCAACGGGGCGTGGCGTTGAAAGTGGAGAAAGATGGCCGCATGTTTCCCGTAACAAACGATTCGCAAACCATCATTGAATGCTTGCTGAAAGAAGCCAACCAGTTTGGCGTTGAGCTGCTACTGAATTTTTCAGTAAAAACGTTGGTGCAAACGGAAAGCGGTGGTTGGCAAATCACCGCCGACAATGGCCGCAACATCAATGCCGATGCGTTGTGCATTGCCACCGGCGGTTTTCCAAAGCTGGAGCAGTTTGCATGGTTGCAGCAAGCGACTGGTCACAGTGTTGTGCCGCCTGTTCCATCGTTGTTTACGTTCAATTTACCCAAGCATCCCATCACCAAACTCATGGGCGTAGCCACGCCTGCCAAAGTGCGGATAGCGGGTTTCAAAGAAGAGTCGGAGGGACCGCTGCTCATTACCCACTGGGGTTTGAGTGGCCCGGCCGTGTTGCGGATGTCGGCATTTGCGGCCCGTCATTTACACGACCATGAGTACAAGTTTACAGCCCTCATCAACTGGCTGCCTTACTGGAATGAAACCAGCCTGCGGGAGGCCATCATTCAACACAGGCAGGCGCATGGTTCGCAGTTGGTCATCAATACGCCGTGGTTTGGTTTGCCCGCCAGGTTGTTGGAATTTTTATTGCAAGAAGCAGGCATTTCCCAACAACAGCGCTGGGCCGATTTGCCCGCCGTACAGCAAAATGCATTGGTAAAAAAACTCTGCAGTTATGAATGTGCAGCCAGTGGCAAAACCACATTTAAAGATGAGTTTGTAACGGCAGGCGGTATTGAAACAGCCGAGCTATCGCCCGACACGATGCAGAGTAAAAAAGCGTCTAACCTATACTTTGCCGGCGAAATCATCAACGTAGATGGCATTACGGGTGGCTACAATTTTCAGCATGCATGGAGCTCGGGTTTTGTAGCTGCGAAGACGATTGCGGAACAAACGGTATGAAGAAATGAATAAGTAACAGTTATGAAATATGAAAATTCTCAAAATGTGGAACAATCGTTTTCTGTAGCTGTTATTGCTTGGGCGCATTCAATTAACTTTGGAGCCCTTCCAACACAGTAATATTCAGGAATTTATCTAAATACGATTAACACATGGGCATTTTAAAGGAACGATTCAGAGCCAAAGCCGATATCGCCTCTGCTGAAATCAAAACGATTTTGAAAGAGCATGGCGGAAAGAAAATCGGAGAAGTAACATTGTCACAAATCTACCAGGGCATGCGGGGTATCACCGGCCTGGTTACCGAAACTTCATTGCTCGACGCACAGGAAGGCATCCGTTTCCGCGGGTACAGCATTCCTGAACTTCGCGAAAAACTGCCCAAAGTGCCCGGCGGTACCGAACCGCTTCCTGAAGGATTGTTTTACCTGATGCTGATAGGTGAAATACCCACCGAAGAAGATGTGCAGCATGTAACCGATGTGTTGCAGCGCAAGAGCCACGTGCCCAACCACGTGTTCAAAATCATCGACTCTATGCCCATTGCCACTCACCCCATGACCATGTTTGTAACAGGGGTAATGGCATTGCAAACAGAGAGCAGCTTTTCGAAACGCTATGCACAAGGCATGTCGAAAAAAGATTACTGGGAAGCCACTTTCGATGACAGCCTGATTCTGTTGGCCCGTCTGCCTCGTTTGGCGGCCTACATCTATCGTCGTAAATACCACAATGGTGAAGACATTACCCCCGATGGTATGATGGACTGGAGTGGTAACCTGGCACACATGCTGGGCTTCAACGACGATAAGTTTAAAGAACTGATGCGTTTGTACATGACCATACACGCCGACCACGAAGGTGGCAACGTAAGTGCTCATACCACGCACCTCGTAGGTTCTGCCCTCAGCGATCCTTACCTGGCGTATGCCGCCGGTATGAACGGCCTTGCCGGTCCGCTGCATGGCCTTGCCAATCAGGAAGTGATCAAATGGATTTTTGAAATGCAGGAAAAGCTGGGTACCGATTTGCCCACGCATGACCAGATAGAAAACTACGTACGCCAAACCTTGTCGGAAGGGAAAGTGGTACCGGGCTATGGCCACGCCGTATTGCGCCAAACCGACCCCCGCTACACCGCACAAATGGAGTTTGGCAAAAAGTACATGCGGGAAGACAAACTCTGCCGTACCGTATGGAAGATTTATGAAGTGGTGCCGCCCATTTTGGAAAGCCTCGGCAAGGTGAAAAACCCCTGGCCAAACGTAGATGCCCATAGCGGTGCGTTGCTCGTACACTTCGGCATGAAGGAGTATGAATTTTACACCGTACTGTTTGCTGTAAGCCGTGCCATGGGTGTATTGGCCAGCCTTATTTGGGACCGTGCACTGGGCTTGCCTTTAGAACGGCCGAAGAGTGTAACAACCGAACAAGTGAAGAAATGGCTGAATGGTGAAGATGAAATTTGGGGTGAATAATTTGCCCTTTGCATAGTATGAAAATGCCGGCTTACACATGCCGGCATTTTTTTTGAAAAGATATTTTGGCGGTTTGGATTGTGCCCCTATTTTTGCCGCCCATTCAGGGGGATTAGCTCAGCTGGCTAGAGCGCTTGCATGGCATGCAAGAGGTCATCGGTTCGACTCCGTTATCCTCCACAAAAATTAAAGGTTCACATTTTGTGAGCCTTTTTTGTTTGCAACAAGTCAGCTGGCTGTAGCGTCCCGCTGGTGGCGGGAAGGTCATCGGTTCTCCCGATAGCTATCGGGATCCGTTATCCTCCACTTCAAAAA
>JADLHL010000058.1 GCA_020848815.1 Chitinophagaceae bacterium
GCAGCCGTGTCTTTGTTGAAGTCGCTCAGCAGCTGAAAGTTGAGGTTTTGCTCTTCTTTAAACTTTCCGAGGGTAAACAGTGAGTCTACGCTGATGCCCAGTACTTCAGCATTGGCATTGTTGTACACGCCAATGTTGTCGCGGATGTTGCACAGTTCTGTGGTGCACACGCCTGTAAATGCCAGCGGAAAAAAGAGGATCAACACGTTTTTGCCTTTGTATTGTTCCAGGCTCACTGGTTGCTTCTCTGTATTGAACAGGGTAAAATTGGGGGCCGCCTGGCCTACCGTTACTGCCATAATGTGATTGTTTTTGATTTGAAGTTGCAAATAAAAACCATTAACAGCGGTACGGCAAAAAGGTTAATGCACAGTATTTTTTCTGCTATTCCCAAATGGAAGAGTATGGGTAAAGAGCAATGCTGTCTGCAACACCCTTGGTTTGAAGCAGTGTGAGTGGCGAACGAGGGAAAATAAGTGCTGTCAATACCATTTCGCCATCATTAATGAAGATTTCCATTGATGATCTGTCTAAAAAAACCTTCAGGTTTTTTACCGAAAATCCATTTGGTAAAACAGTTCGCTGAAGTTTTGGAAATGAATCATTAAAAGCAATTATGCCAGATTTACTTCTGTCAAAAATCAATGTATCTGCTTTTTTATAGAAGAGAACTGCGTCTTGCTTTTCATTTGAAAAAAGGAGTTCAAACGCATTGTTTTGGGCTTGTAAAGCTATTTCCATTCCATCGATGGGAAGTTCGAATTGGTTGCCTTTTAAATCAAGGCGTGTCTTTCGTAGCATTGCCAATTCTCTTACCGGTTTTGCATACAGCGTAAGGTCTTTGTGATGTTCAAATAGTTGTAATTCTCTGGGCAATGTCATGGCCGATCGCCAGGTTGTGGTGGGTACCTGCTGCGCATATTGCCAATTACTCATCCATCCGATAAACAAGCGTCTGCCATCAGTTGAGGGAATATCTGACCACGTAACCCCTGCATAGTTATCAGTTCCGTAATCCAACCATTTTACTGATGATGTTTCTGAAACAAAGCGTTTGCCATTGAAATGCCCGACAAAGTATTGTGTGCCAGAACCTCCTTGTGGCGCACCGGGGTTTACACTTACCAGGAGTACCCATTTTTCATGGCCTTCTTGCGTTTTTATCGCAAACAAATCAGGGCATTCCCAAACGCCACCATAAGCTGCCCATTCAGGGTTAAAATCACTGCTGAATGTCCATTCTTTCAGGTTTTCCGATGTGTAAAAAGCTACTTTATCTTTTACTGCCAATACCATTACCCAACGTTTCGAAGCTTCGTGCCAGATAACTTTGGGATCCCGGAAATCTTTAATACCCGGATTATTCAGTACAGGGTTGCCTTTGTACTTTTCCCATGTTCTTCCACTGTCGTTGCTAAATGCAAGCCCCTGATGCTGAAACCTAACCTTGCCTGCCTTTTCAGCTTCCATGGAATGATATGTAAAAAGTGCAACCAATGGAGGTTGATTGCCATTGCCAAGCTTGCTGGAGTTATGCCAGTCTACAACCGCCGAGCCTGAGAAAATGTATCCCAGCGAGTCTGGTTTGAGTGCCACCGGAAGATGTGTCCACTGCACAAGATTTGTAGAAGTAGCATGACCCCAATGCATTGGTCCCCAGGTATTGCCGTAAGGATGATATTGATAAAACAAATGGTATTCACCATTGTAAAACACCATGCCATTCGGATCATTCATCCAATTGGCAGGGGGAGTAAAATGAAACAGAGGCCGATACTTTTTATCAGATGTATCAGTATCGGCAGTAGGTAGCGCAGATCTGTTGCCTGTACAAGCCACGGTACACAGTAAAAAACAAATAGCCAGGTATTGATGGAAAAGGGTTTTCATTGTTCTTCTATTTACTTTTTAAAGTTGTAATCTTTTGATGAGAATCGGCTTTTCAATTCGCATATCTCTGGCTGAAATTCTACAAGGCTTGCTGCTCAATTTGGCAAACCATTACCACCGAATGGCTATTTTCGCCGCATGATCAGCCAACTGACCGGTCGTTTTTTACACAAAACGCCTACCCGTGTCGTCGTAGACGTGCAAGGGGTAGGTTATGAACTGCAAATCAGCCTCAACACTTATTCGGATATTCAGGCAGCCGACAGCGGCACCCTGCATACCTATCTCAAGGTGGCGGAGGATGCATTTACCCTGTATGGTTTCAGCGAAATGGCCGAGCGGGAAGTGTTTCTAAAGCTCATCAGCGTATCGGGTGTTGGTGCAGGCACGGCCCGCATGATGCTCAATAGCATGAAGCCGGTAGAAGTGGCACATGCCATTAGTACCGGTCAGGTAAAAACGTTGGAGGCGGTAAAAGGCATTGGCAAAAAAACCGCCGAACGCATTGTGCTGGAGCTCAAAGACAAAATGGCTCAGGTACAAGCGGGTCATCAGCCAACCAGCTTACTGCCCGGCTACAATACGGCAGATAAAGATGCGTTAGATGCATTACTGGCCCTGGGTATTGCCAAAGCCCCGGCCGAGCAGGCCCTGCGCAAAGCTGCAGCGGCTTTACCGGCTGGCTATACCATTCAGGATTTAATCAAACAGTCATTAAAAGCTATCTGATAAAGTTTTATTTTACAACCTCACTTTAACCCCATCCTATCGATTAAATTCTACGCGACCAAACTAATTGTGCATTGTCACTCAAGGCGTTTTTCAGTGTTCTACTGTGTAGTTGTTGCGTTGTATTGCTGCTAAGCAGCCATACGGCTCAGGCGGAGCCATTCCGTAAGTTCAAGATTTTTGATACCGATTCCACCAAAAAAGATAGTCTCCGTTATCCCATCAGCGACCGCCGTGGTGATCCCTATTCCGGCTACCGCCGCAACCCCTTCGACCTGCCTGATACTGGTTACCTGAAACAAAAAATTGAGTACGACCCGGTAACCAAACAATACTATATCAGCGAAAAAATTGGTAACTCCTACTACCGGAAACCTACTGCCATTACCTACGAAGATTTTATGCGGCTGCGTGGCCAGCAAATGGAGATGGAAAACTTCATGCGCCGCAGCAATACCAACCTTACCCTCAACCGGAAGTTGGTAAAACCACAGCTCCGCATGTTCGATGATTTGTTCAACCGCATTTTTGGTAATGGCAAAATCATCATTCAGCCCAATGGCAACGTAGACCTGACCGCTGGCTACCAGGGGCAAAATACCAAAAACCCCACCTTGCCCGAACGTGCCCGCAAGTATGGCACCTTCGATTTTGATATGAATGCGCAGTTCAACATGGATGCCAATATTGGCGACAAAATGAAACTGCCCATCAATTTCAACACACTGGCCAATTTCGATTTTGAAAACCAGCTGAAGCTTGATTACAAAGGCCGTTCCGATGAAATCATCAAAAGCATTGAAGCGGGTAATATGAGCTTTGCCACCAAGGGTACTTTGATACAAGGGGCGCAGGCTTTGTTTGGTATTAAAACACAATTACAGTTTGGCAAACTGTATGTAACCACCGCATTGGCCAACATGCAGAGCCAACGCCAAACGGCCAATTATCAGGGTGGTGCAGCACTCAGTAATTTTGAAAAGAAACTCGACGATTACGACGAAAACCGCCATTTTCTGTTGGCGCATTATTTCCGCAACCGCTACAACCGGGTAATGAGTACACTGCCCTTTGCACAAAGTCAGGTTCAAATTATGCGCCTGGAAGTGTGGGTTACCAACCGCACCGGCCAAACCACCGATAGCCGCGACGTAGTAGGCCTCATGGATTTAGGCGAACGTTTTCCTTTCAACCAAAACATACCTACGCTGCCCGGCGATAGCCTGCCGGGCAACGGTGCCAATGGCTTGTACGGCATCATCAACAACGACAACTTTCGCAACCCCGCCAATACCACCAACCTGCTGATGCAGCGTGGTCTGAAACCCGTGCAGGATTTTGAAAAAACATTTGCCCGTAAACTGATAGAAGGTACCGACTACATCTTTAACCGGCAGGCAGGTTTTATCAGCATCAATCAGTTTTTGCAGCCCGATGAAGTGCTGGGGGTAGCCTTTCAGTACACCAGTAACGGACGTGTATTTCAGGTGGGTGAATTTGCACAAGATGTAGCCCTCGATACGGCCCGTGGTATTCAAAAAGTATTGTTCCTGAAATTGCTGAAAGCTACCAGCCAGCGCCCCAACCTGCCCATTTGGGACCTGATGATGAAAAACGTGTACAGCCTCGACCAGTACAATATTCAGCGGGAAGGTTTTAAGGTAAATGTGTTGTACCAGGAACCCAGCGGCGGTGAAAAAAGAATGCTGCCCGAAGGCGACGATCCGGGCCGCCCATTGCTGCGTATTTTGCAACTCGACCGCCTCAACAACCGCAACGACCCGCAGCCCGATGGTGTGTTCGATTTCATCGACAGCTTTACCGTACAACCGCAACAAGGCCGCATCATCTTTCCGGTGCTGGAGCCATTTGGTAACGACCTTCAACGATTGGCATTTGCCGGACAGCCGCAATCGGTGTGGGAAAAGTATGTATTCCAGGCGTTGTATGATACCATCAAAGCTATTGCACAGCAGAACTACGCTAACTATAACCGATTTATGCTGAAAGGTCAGAGCAAGGCTTCCAGCAATGATGATATTTATTTAAACGCCATCAATATTCCGCAAGGCTCAGTAACGGTAACTGCCGGTGGGCAAATACTGAAGGAAAATGTAGACTACGTAATTGACTACAGTTTGGGTAAACTCACGGTGATTAATCAGGCCATAAAAAGCAGTGGTGTGCCCGTGAGTGTAAACCTCGAAAACAACACGGGTTTTGGTTTGCAAAACCGTGGCTTCTTTGGTATGCGCCTCGATTATCTGGCCAATAAAAATCTAACGGTAGGTGGTACCGTCATGCGGTTGGGCGAACGGCCATTCTTTACCAAAATGAACTACGGTGAAGATCCCATTCGTAATCGCATGTACGGCCTTGATTTCAATTACAAAAATGATTGGAAGCAACTCACCCGGTGGCTGGACAAGCTGCCTTTTTACAGCACCAATACGGCATCGAACATTCAGGCATATGGCGAAGCCGCCATGCTGCGTCCCGGCCACCCGCCACAAATAGGTAAGGGTGAAAACGGACTCATTTACCTGGATGACTTTGAAGGTACCCGTGCCAATATTGATTTGCGTTTTCCCTTTGTGGGATGGACGCATGCCACCACGCCGCATGGTAGTTTTTTTGCAGAAGCCGACTCCAACAATGCCCTCATTTACAACCGTAACAGAGCCAAGCTAAGCTGGTACCAGATAGAGCCGGTGATGCAAGACAGCCGCAACCCCAATAACCCCATTAAGAACCGTGACTTGCTGAGCGACCCAAGGGTACGACAGGTGAGCAATCAGGAACTTTTTCCTCGTCGAACACCGCTGCCGGGTACCAATCAACTCATCACTTTCGACATGAGTTTTTACCCCAAAGAAAGAGGCGCTTATAACTATGATACTCGTGGAGCATTCATCAACAATGATGGTACTTTCCGAAACCCCAAAGACCGCTGGGGAGGATTGATGCGGTCAATAGATCAAACCGATTTTGAAAGTGCCAATATTGAGTTTATTGAATTTTGGGTGCAGGATCCGTTCATGAAAACGCCGAACTTCCCCAACGGATATACAAACACAGCCGGTGGCCAACTGTACATTAACCTCGGTAATATTTCGGAAGACATTGTAAAAGACAGCCGCCGCTTTTATGAAAATGGTTTGCCTACACCATCGCAGCCAAACCTGGCGGTAGATACTACAACGGTGTGGGGTAAAACGCCCATTAACCCCAACCAGATTACACAAGCATTTAGCAACGATCCCAACGACCGGCCTTTTCAGGATGTGGGCTTTGATGGATTGAATGATGAAGAAGAAGTACTGCGCCGCCGCGATGACTTTTTAACCCCATTGCAAACTATACTTGGTCCGGCTGCTTTTCAACGACTGGCTGCTGACCCCAGTGGCGACAACTTTGTAAACTACCGCGATAGCCGCTACGATGCAAGTGGAGCAGGCATTTTGCGCCGCTACAAAGATTTTAACCTTAATCAGGGCAACTCACCTGTAAGTACAGAAGCTGACCTCGTAGTGGCAAGCACGTTATACCCGGATAATGAAGACCTGAACAGAGACAATACCCTGAACGAAGGCGAAGAATTTTTTGAATACAAAGTGGATTTTACGCCGCAGGCTTTGCAGGTAGGCCAAAACTTTATTACTGATAAACGCATCGTAAGTATCAAGTATGAAAACGGCACTACTGGTACAGAAACCTGGTATCAGTTTCGCATACCTATTGCCCGCTACACCAAAAAAGTAGGTGATATACCCGACTTCAAAAGCATTCGTTTTATGCGGATGTACATGCACGGTTGGGAAGACAGTGTAACCCTGCGATTTGCCCGCCTCGATTTGGTACGCAACAACTGGCGTCAGTTTGCATTTGACCTTACCCGAAACGGTACCTACAACAGCAATGCCAATAACACGTTTACCAGCATCAATACGCTGGCCGTGAATATTGAAGAAAACGACCGTCGTACACCCATTCCATACCGCATACCACCGGGTATTGAGCGGGTGCAGCAGCTGGCCAACGGCGGTGTAAATATTTTGCAAAATGAACAGGCATTGAGCATGCAAATCCGCAACCTGTTTCGTGGCGAAGCAAGAGGTGTGTTTAAAAACTTTAACAACGACCTGCGCCAGTACAAGCGGCTCAACATGTTTATACATGCGGAGGAATTGGTAAATAGCGATCCTGCATACAGCCCGCTGACCGATACAAGTTTGTACGCATCTATTCGTATTGGTCAAGATATTTTGTCGAACTATTACGAGATACGTATCCCGCTGAAAATTACCCGTCCATCGGGGCCAAACATTTCGCCCGATACCATTTGGCCCACGGCCAACAGCCTCGATTTTTCTTTGCAGGAATTGATAGAGTTGAAAAACCGGCGAAGCCAAAACAGTGGTTCTCCAACGCAGTATTATTCCGAAGACATTAATGGCCGTATTTATGGTGTGTACGGCAACCCGAATTTGGGAGAAGTGCGGAGCATATTTGTGGGGGTAGACAACCCTGACCGCCCCGACGGCCCCAATTTGAGTGCCGAGGTTTGGATAAACGAACTTCGCCTGAGCCAGATAGATGAAGAAGGCGGCTGGGCCGCAGTGGGAAGGGTAGATGTGCAACTGGCCGATCTTGGTACGCTGAGTGTAGCCGCCAGCCATAGAAGTACAGGGTTTGGAACCATAGAACAACGGGTAAATGAACGAAGCCGGGAAGCAACTACACAGTTTGATGCCAGCCTGCAAATAGACGCCGGTAAGCTGGTACCAAAATCGGTGGGGTTGAGTGTGCCGCTATACGCCAGCCTCAGCAAAATGATGATTACACCTGAGTACGACCCCTACGATCAGGATGTGAAAATGAAAGACAAATTACGCACCTGTTTGAACTGCGACAGTGTAAAGAAAATAGCAAGAGAGGAGCATGTAACACAAACGCTCAACATCAGCAACATGCGCCTGATGCCAAAAGCTGGCAAGCCTATCCGATTTTACAGTCCCAGCAATTTCGATTTTACGTACAACTATTTAAGCCAAAAGGTGACTTCGCCTATTGTAACTGAAGATTTGGTGAAACGGCACAGGGTAGCTGTTGGCTATGCTTTCAGCACCCAACCCAAGTATATTGAACCTTTTAAAAAGTGGGTAAAATCTGCGTCGCCATGGCTCATGTTCCTGAAAGATTTCAACTTTAACCCCATGCCCAATACAGTGGCTGTACGGTGGGATGCCAACCGGCAGTTTGGCCGGTATGTGCCCCGCATTGTCAACACCTTCGACAACAAAGTGGAGCGGGTAGACAGCACCTATGATAAGTATTTCAACTTCGATCGGTTTTACAGTTTCCGTTGGGATATGAGCAAGTCGTTCAATGTAGATTTTACGGCACTCAACAAAGCCAGGGTAGATGAGCCCGCCGGGGAGTTAAATCAGGCATGGAAACGGGACAGCATCCGTACCAATTTTTTGCGTGGCGGTCGGAATGTAAACTATGATCAAACCGTAGTGTTTGCCTACACTTTGCCTACACAAAAGTTTCCTTTCCTCGACTGGACCACAGCCCGTGCTACTTATACAGCCCGCTACAAATGGGCTGCCAGCAGCTTGCTGGCGCAGCAGCTTAATCAGGGCAATATTTTGGAAAATGGTGCAGACAGATTGATTAATGGTGAGTTGGATTTTACCAAACTCTACATGAAGAGCAAGTGGCTGGCTGCATTGGAGAATCAGCCTGCACCCAAACAAAAAAATGCAGAAGACACCGTTCGGAAAAAAGACCGCAGTAAAGCCAAAGGCATCAGTAAAAATGCAAAGTCCGTTACAGATAGTTTAACGGGCAAAAAACTCACCAAGGCCGAACGCAAAAAGGCCCGTAAGCTTCGCCGCGACGAACGCCGTAAGGAGCGCCAAAACCGCAGCTACGAAATAACTGGTGCTGCAAGGGTAGCCGGAAAGCTGCTTACCATGGTGAAGCGGGCCTCTATTAACTACGGTGAGGTATTTAATAGCCGAATACCCGGCTATACAGATAGTACTCAATACCTGGGCAATAACTTTAGAAGTAAAGCACCGGGCATGGGCTACATTTTAGGACAGCAACCAGATACAAACTACCTCAACAAGTTTGCACAAAAAGGTTTGGTGACACGAGATCCGCTGTTCAACCAGTTGTTTGCACAAAGCTTCGATCAGAAGCTGAATGTGCAGGCACAATTGGAACCTTTCAAAGAGTTTACCATCGACCTCAACCTCGATAAATCTTTCTCGAAGAGCTACACCGAGTTGTTTAAAGATACCACGGGTACTGCAGGCCATGCACACCTTACACCTTATGTAACGGGTGGGTTTAGTGTTACTTACATTGCTTTCCAAACCTTGTTCGAAAAGTTTGATCCGAACCGCACCAGCACTATGTTCCAAAACTTTGAGAACTACCGTAAAGACCTGAGCCTGCGGGTGGCGGAGCTGAACCCGTATTGGAAATCGAATGGCTCGCAGATAGAAGCCGATGGCTATGCCCGTGGCTATAACCGCTATGCACAGGATGTACTGATACCGGCATTTATTGCAGCGTATACCAACAAGAGCCCGAATGAAGTAGCATTGATTGATCAAAACAATTCGAGCATAACTGCAAATCCGTTCCGTGGTATTAAAGCAAAGCCAAACTGGCGCCTCAACTTTACGGGTCTTACTCAATTGCCAGCCCTGCAGGAGAAGTTTAGTTCTATCAACATTACACACTCCTACCAAGGCCGGTTGAGCATGAATTCATTTACATCAGCCCTGTTTTATCAAGATCCGTTCAGGGTGGGTTATCCATCTTTTATTGATACCACCAGTGGCAACTATATTCCATTTTTCCTGATGCCAAACCTTACCATCAGCGAATCGTTTGAGCCCATTATTGGTATTGATTTTACCACCACCAGCCAGTGGAATGCCCGCTTTGAATACCGCAAGAGCCGCCAGCTGAGTTTGAGCTTGCTCGACTATCAGCTGAGTGAGGTAAACAGTACGGAATATATTTTTGGTACCAGCTATCGCAAACGGGGAATGAAACTGCCGTTCCGATTGCCAAAATTCTTGAATAAGGAAGGAGGCAAAGAACTGGAAAACGATATCACATTCCGCTTCGATTTCAGCATCCGCGATGATGCTACCAGCAACAGCCGCCTCGATCAGAACAGCAGCTTTAGCACGGCAGGGCAGAAAGTGATTAAGATTAATCCGAGCATTGATTACATCATGAGCAACCGGGTAAATATTCGCTTGTTCTTCGATCAGATGCGCAGCATTCCGTACATCAGTACGTCGGC
>JADLHL010000059.1 GCA_020848815.1 Chitinophagaceae bacterium
GGCTACCCTTGCATAAGCCATGCGGTGCCTGTTGCTGATATTTCTCCTCATGATGATGCAAACCGCAGAACCTGTGGCTGCACAGCAGGCAGCGCCTGTATTGCAGCATTGGAAACTGGCTGCCGACTTTACCCATGCCGGTGCAGCTGCTGCTGCACAAGGCGTGGCCGGGCCTATTACCGGCGTGTACGACAACTGCCTGCTTGTAGCGGGTGGTGCTAATTTTCCGGAGGGCATGCCCTGGCTAGGTGGCAAAAAAGTATATCAACAACGGGTATACATTTATGCCATTCAAAAAAATGCGGAGCTCCTGCTGGAAAGAACGGGTTTGCTACCGGAGCCGCTGGCATATGCGGCCGTGTGCAGCACTGCTGATGGCATTGTGGTGGCCGGTGGCGAATCGGCAAAAGGGTTGAGCAAAGCTTGTTGGCTGCTCAGCTTATCGGCCACAGGGCAATTGCAAACAACCGCCCTGCCCGACTTGCCGGTAGCTACCACCAATGCTGCAGCCTGCACCGATGACCGCTATGTGTATGTAGGCGGCGGCGAAACAGCTGCAGGTACTACCGCCGCCATGTATCGCCTCGATTTGCAGGCACCAGCAAAGGGATGGACCAATTGGATTTCTTTGCCACAACCACTATCGCACTTTGTATTGCTGCACCGAAAACAACAGGGTAAACACGTACTGTTTGCCGCAGCAGGCCGTTACAAAAAAAACAATGGCTTGAGTGCCTTTTCTGCAGAGCTGTACAGTATGGATGTGACTGCAAATTCATGGACCAGTTTGGCTAATATGCCGGTTGCCTTATCTGCGGGTACGGCTGTGGCTACTAAGGATGGTTTGCTGTTGTTTGGTGGTGATACGGGTGAAACTTTTTATCAGGTGGAAGCATTGATACAAACCATTGCCAGCACCAACGATACTGCACAAGCAGCCAAATTGAATGCGCAAAAAATCGCCTTGCAAAGTCAGCATCCGGGGTTTCATCCGCAAGTATATCACTACCATGCGGATAGCAATACATGGAGCGAAGCAGGAAGATTGCCTTATGCTACACCGGTTACTACCACTGCCGTGCCGTGGCATCAGTGGGTATTCATTCCCAGTGGTGAAATCAAAGCCGGTGTCCGTAGCCCGTATATCATATCCGTTAAACTACAACGCCCATGAAACTGCAAGACCACAAATCGTATGCATGGGTGGTAGTAGGGCTGCTGTGGGTAGTGGCCTTGCTCAACTATATGGACCGGCAAATGCTGAGTACCATGAAGCCCTCCATGATGGTGGACATTGCAGAGTTGCAAACAGCTACCAACTTCGGCAGGCTCATGGCCATCTTTTTGTGGATCTATGGTTTTATGAGTCCGGTGGCGGGCATCATTGCCGACAGGGTGAATCGTAAATGGCTGATCGTTATCAGTCTGTTTGTATGGAGTGCCGTTACGCTGGCCATGGGCTATGCACAAAACTTTACGCAGCTCTACTGGCTTCGTGCCATCATGGGTGTGAGTGAGGCACTGTACATACCTGCGGGGCTGGCACTCATTGCTGATTATCACAGCGATAAAACAAGATCACTTGCCATTGGCATTCACATGACTGGCTTATACATGGGCCAGGCATTGGGTGGTTTTGGTGCTACCATGGCTGCTGCTTTTTCATGGAAAACGGCCTTTCATAGTTTTGGATTGATTGGCATTGTTTACGCCGTTGTACTAATGGTTTTTTTACGGGAGAAAAAAGCAACTACTGCAGAAAACAATTCATCCGAAAAACCTGCTGTTACCAAAGGACTGGCATTGCTCTTCAGCAATATTTCTTTCTGGATCATCTTACTGTATTTTGCCGTGCCCAGCTTACCGGGTTGGGGTGTGAAGAACTGGCTGCCCACTTTGTTTGCCGACAGCCTGCACATTGATATGTCGAAAGCAGGTCCATTATCAACCATTACCATTGCTGCTTCTTCTTTCATCGGGGTCATCTTCGGCGGTATTTTATCCGACCGTTGGGTGCAAAAAAATATTCGTGGCCGCATTTATACCAGTGCTATTGGTTTGGGTTTAACCATTCCTGCCTTGTTGTTCATTGGCTTTGGCAGTTCACTCTTCAGCGTTATTGGTGCAGCCTTTTGTTTTGGTTTTGGCTATGGTATGTTCGATGCCAACAACATGCCGATTCTGTGTCAGTTTGTGTCATCAAAATACCGGGCTACTGCGTATGGTTTGATGAATATGACCGGCGTGTTTGCTGGTGCTTTCATTACCGATTGGTTGGGTAAATCCACCGATGCCGGCAACCTGGGTAAAGACTTTGCCATGCTCGGTGGCATTGTGGCCTTTGCCCTCATCATACAGTTGTGGTTGTTGAAACCCAAAGCCAACACTGTAGCAGTTTAATCATTCATCCGTTTTATACCATTGAATATGAAAAGATTTTGTTTGAGTGTTTTCGTTTTATTCTTCACAACAACGATTGTGATAGCACAAACCGCACCGGTCACTGTATTTGAATCGGGGAAGGAAGGGCATAAGAGTTATCGGATTCCGGCTATTGTGGCGTTGAAGAACGGCACTTTACTTGCCTTTGCCGAAGGCCGTGTAAATAATGCCGGTGATTTTGGCGACATCAATATTGTATTGAAACGCAGCACGGATGGTGGAAAAACATGGACCAACCTGCAAACGATTGTTGATTACGATCAGCAACAGGCGGGCAACCCCGCACCTGTGGTAGACCTTACAGACCCGCTGTATCCGCAGGGTCGGGTGTTTTTGTTTTACAATACCGGCAACAATCATGAAGGGGAAGTACGCAAAGGAAAAGGCCTGCGGGAAGTGTGGTACAAAACCTCTACCGATGGCGGCATTACCTGGGGTGAAGCGGTGAACATTACTACTCAAACGCATCGCCCCAAACAGCCTGCTACCAATGCTGCCTATAACTTTTCTGAAGACTGGCGCAGTTATGCCAACACGCCCGGCCATGCCATGCAGTTTAGTACGGGTGTATACAAAGGCCGCATTTTTGTTGCCGCCAATCATTCTGCCGGCGAGCCATTGCAACATTTCGAAGATTACAAAGCACACGGTTTTTATACCGATGATCATGGCAAAACATTTCAGCTGAGTGAAACCGTTGATCGGGTGGGTGGCAACGAAGCCATGGCCACGCAAATTTCCGGCGACCGTTTGATGATGAATATCCGTAATCAGAAAGGTGATGTGCGGGCAAGATTAATTGCTA
>JADLHL010000060.1 GCA_020848815.1 Chitinophagaceae bacterium
TACATTGCCAATGCCGCCGATGAGCTTGTGCATTTTATCCGCAAGGTGATGGAGCTGAAAGAGGCGCCCGACGCCGGCAAAATCAACTACTCCAGCAGTGTGTACCTCGGCGATTTGCTGGTGACCTGCTACTCTTTGTACAGCCGCAACCGTACGTTTGGCAACATGATTGGCAAAGGCTACAGCGTAAAAGTGGCACAGCTCGAAATGAACATGGTGGCCGAAGGATACCCCGCCAGTCGCGGCCTGTATTTTACCAACCAAACCGTGCTGGCCGAAATGCCCATCGCCACTACCATCTACCGCATTTTGTGGGAAGGACTGCCTGCCGCTGATGGCTTCGCCGCCATTGAGCAGGTGTTGCAGTAAGGCCTGTTTTTTGCGCAAAAGAGAAGCTCAACATATCAGGCTACCCACTTTCAGTTGCACTACATCAGGGCGCTATAGCTAGGCACTACAGTAGCACCATCGCTACATCAGTGTACCCACCCGAGATTTGGGTGTAATACCTGCCAGCAAAAGGCTGGAATCTCGGGGGCCTTTTTTGGGTACCTTTTTGGGCAAGCAAAAAGGTACAAATGCCTTTCTGAATAAAGTGATGTAAAAGCAAAGCTGCTAAAATTACCGCTTATCAAGCCGCCACAGGGGCTTAACGTTTTGCTATACAAACGCTCCAACAGCAATTCGTACCTTGACCTGCAACGATGCCACTTTCATTTTCCATATTGGGCGATTACGCCAGCCTTGCAGCACTCGGCCTCATCTTATTGGCCAAGGCCATACACTATGCGTGGCGAAGGTTTGGTAAACATTCAATGTAACGTGTTGTAGTTTGAAAACATAAAATCAGGCGAACAGAAAATAAATCTGCTAAAGTATTACTGGAAAGTTTACACAGAGGGAGGCGTGGGCCTGGCAAAACGGGCGGAGCCTTCGGGTTTGCCTTGAATTTTCTTTGGTTACTTTCTTTTTTTCAAGAAAAAGAAAGTAACAATGCTGCTAATACAACCGCGTTGATTGTTGGGGCATGCAAAAGAAGATAAGCTGTAATTTTTTTTGTCGCAACAATCGCAAACCACATTCATCTTAATCCTCACTCGCAAACAATGCCGAAGCAATATGATCGGCGTAGAGCTTGCCGCTGTTGGTCAACTGCAGCATGTTGCGGTGTAAGGTTACCCAACCATGTTGCATAAATTCATGCAGGTAATCTTTCGCCGAAGCCCACTGATGAGCCGGATAAGTGTAGCCGCCAATCTGTTGTACCTCCAGGGCTACCGGTAGCCCTTCGCTGGTACGCAGCAGCGTCATGATGGTTTCATTCATGCGTTGCACAGGGCTTAGCACTTCCACTTCGTACGCCGGAGCCCCGGCTTGCAGCAGGCGGATGTACTCGCTGTTGTTGGCAATGTTCCACCAGCGGGTATGCTGCCCATCGAAGGAGTGGGCCGAGGGGCCGATGCCCCAGTAGGGCTGGCCCTGCCAGTAGCTGCTGTTGTGGCGGCTGCGGTTGCCCGGCAGGGCATAGTTCGATATTTCATAATGCTCATAGCCCTGTGCAGCTGTCCATTGCATGAGGGCCTCAAAGTGGCGGGCCTGCAGGGCATCGTCCATGGGGGCTACTTTGCCTTTTTGTACAAAATGATGCAGGGCGGTTTTTTCTTCCACCGTAAGGGCATAGCAGCTCAGGTGCGGTACCTGTAGTGCCATGGCCTGCTCCACATTGTGCTGCCAGCGCTCCATGCTCATGCCGGGTACACCATAAATAAGATCGATGCTGAAGTTGTGAAACCCCGCCGCCCGGGCAGCGTGTATGGCCGCCAGCGATTGGCTGGCCCGGTGGGCACGGTTCATCCAGCGCAGGTCGTCGTCGTGAAAGCTTTGCACCCCCATGCTCAGGCGGTTGATGCCCAGCGCCAGCCACTGCTCCAGCCGGGCGGCATCAATATCATCGGGATTGGCTTCGAGGGTAATTTCGGCATCGGCACTTACGGCAAACTGCTGCCGCACGGCCGCCAGTAATTGGCCCAGCTCAGCGGCACTCAGCAGGCTGGGCGTACCACCGCCAAAGTAGATGCTGCTGATATGCGTGGGCAATGCTACACCCGTTGGCAGCTGCCGCTGTTGCAACTGCTGTAGCATGGCCTGCAATACCTCGGGCTTGCGGTGCAGCGAGGTAGAAAAATGAAAATTGCAGTAGTGACAAGCCTTGCTGCAAAACGGAATATGAAAATAAATGCCGGCCATAAATGATGCCGCAAAGGTGCAGGAACTTGGGGGAAGAATGCGGGGCTGTGGTTTTACCAGCAACGTCTCTTGCAAAGGACGTTGCGTTTTGGGCCAAGGTGATAGAGGTAAGTCAGCGCAAACATGTACGCAACGTCTCCCGCGGGAGACGTTGCTAGGAAGGAAAATTTGGGCTCTGGTAGCGGATTACAAATCCGCCGTTACGGCTTCGGGATTGCAAATCCTGAAGAGCAGGGATTGATTTTCTTAATTTCAAATTAACATTGGGTGTTCTTTAAGTGAATGCTTTTTATCGTTTCATGAGAACGAATGAATATTGATTTATGCAGAAGTACAGTAAAACACGTGTGAATACTGCTGGTATTACGCTAAAAGAGAATTTACCAGTTTCGGCTATTGAAATCACTAAAGCTGAGGACGTTTTGACGTACTGGAGGTTTATTCATTTACCTGTCCTAAATACATTTCAAGCTACACTAAGAACGAAACTTGCAAAGAAGTATAAGCGAAATGGATTCATTGCACAACGACTCAAGAGGGCTCCTTCGATAATTTCGAAATTGAGAAGAGAACCACGTATGAAGCTTTCTACGATGCAAGATATTGCTGGTATAAGAGCAGTAATGAATCGACTAAAAGATGTCAAAAAACTTTCAACCGAATTAAAAGATAGTAAAGCAAAACACAAACTTCTCAGTGAGGCGGATTATATAAACAACCCTAAGAAAAGTGGATATAGAAGTATCCACTTGATTTTTGAATATCACAATAAAGCTACTCCAGAATCTGATGGCTTGAAAATTGAAGTACAGCTTAGAACAAAACTTCAACACATTTGGGCAACTTCAGTAGAAACAATGGGTACTTTCATGGATACATCTCTAAAGTCGAGTGAGGGGCCAGAAAGCATCCTGAACTTTTTCTCTATTACTAGCTCTGCCTTCGCTATTCTTGAAAAAACCCCAATAGTACCTGAGCATTCATTAATGAGTGAAAAAGAAATATTTCAAAAAGCGATATCTCAATATGATACTCTTCGAATAAAGGAAAAATTGGCTGCATTTACTATTGCAACAGGCCATATCGATGAACTGAATAGGCAATCAAGATCTAAGTATTATCTTATTATTTTGGACTTAAAAAATAAGCGAATTAGGTTTAATCCATTTTCTGCAAGACAGTTGTCTGAGGCAAATCAATCTTATACTGAGGTAGAACGGTCGATAAGTGCTGGTGCTGAATTACAAGCTGTTTTGGTATCAATTGATAAAGTATCAGCCCTAAGTAAGGCATATCCCAACTATTTTTTGGATACTGATGATTTCACAAAAAAGATAGAAGAAATCAGAAAGAGAATTTAATCCCCATCACAGCCACCAGGTTGTGTTCGGGCATTGTTTTGCCAATTGAAAACTCATTGGGTGATGAAAAACCCCTCGATAGCTGTAAGTTGTACCTTTCACCCACTTACCCTTTTTTAAAACGGCTGGCTTATGAAAAAGCATTGGATGGCGTTGGCAACGGTACTGCTCTTGTCGCTGCTGAGTAAGGCGCAAACCTTTCAGCAGTTGAACGATCAGTTTATTGAGTTGTACCAACAAGGCAACTACAAAGCCGCTATTCCCATTGGCGAAAAAGCGTTGCTGCAAGCGAAGAAAGAATTTGGCGATGCTCACCTCAACTACGCCATTGCCGCCGAAAACCTGGCCAATGCGTACGACCACGATAATAACCTGCCGCCTGCACTGCGCTATTTTCAACTGGCCAAAAAAATCTACACCACCGTAGCCGGAGAAGATATTATTGAAGTAGGCCTCTGCAACAATGCCATTGGCAATGTGTACCTGCGGCTGCCCGTGTACGATTCGGCCTTGCACTTCTTTGTACAATCGTACAATTACTTCCTCAAGTATCCCGAAGATCAGTACGATAATCTGGTAGTAGTGGCGGGCAATGTAAGTGAGGTACTGAAAGTATTTGAATATACAAAAGACCTTGAAAATGTAAGCCGGACGATGCTGCCCGTGATAGAAAAAAAGGAAGGCAAAGCGAATGAGGCATACCTCAATCAATTGGTGAATCTGGTGGTAGCATTTCGCAACCAGCAGCTCACAGATTCTGCACTGCAGCGGCAGCGGCAGGTGGTAGTGTTATCCGAACAAGTGCATGGCAAAACAGCTGGCACGTACGCTACCATGCTCGATATGCTGGCCGATTTACACCGTATAAAAAATGAGTTTGCAATAGCAGAAAAATACCTGCTGCAAAGCCGGCATATCCGCACCCAACTGACTACGCCCGACAACTACGGACAAGCGGCCAACTATCATATACTGGCCAATTTATACGGCGATATGGCCCGCTTTGATGTGGCTGATACCTATTACGATTCATCGCTGCAACTGATACAACAAGCCGGGTTGCAAGAGGATGATTTATACACTACTGTATTGCGCAGCAAGGCTTATACCGATGTAACGGCTGGTAGATTGCTGCCTGCTCAAAAAACCTTGCTGCAACTACTAGGCATTTATGAAAAAAAATATGGCAAGGAATATTTGGGTAGTGCAGAAATATTGGTAACACTTGGCAATGTGGAATATCAAATCAATGCACTGGCAGCAGCCATGGCACATACCACGCAAGGCCTGGCTATCAGTACCAAATACTCGGGCCCCGAAACGAGCCTCGCTGCTACAGGTTATGAAGTGCAGGGGCTCATCAAACACAAGATGGGCAGTAGCGCCGAGGGGTTATTGCTTTGCGAAAAATCATTAGCCATCAATAAAAAAATATTAGGAGAAGTGCATGCCAATACAGCTTCTACGTTGTCCAATCTGGGTATCATTTATCACGAAACCGGCGACTATGCGGCTGCAGAAAAAGTGCTGCGCCAATCCTATGTCATCCGGCAGCAGTTGCTGGGCTACGATCATCCGCAGTGTGCCATTGCCATGAATAACCTGGCCTCGGTGCTCATTATGCAATCGAGATTTGTGGATGCAGATAAGCTGCTCGCCGCCAGTATTGAAATTCTGAAAATGCGGGGCATGCTCTCTTCAAACATTGCACTTACTACCATCAATAATGTAGCACTGCTAATGGAGCAGCAAAACGATAATGCCACCGCTACCAAATTGTACGAGCAACTGCTCACCATGCTCAGGCAAGACAGTGTGCAAAACAGTACCGTCCTAGAAACAGTGTTGAGCAACCTTTGCCAAAACAACATGAACCAGGGGAAGTACGATGCTGCTTTGAAGTATGGCCAGGAGGCAATGGCATATACTACCAAAACCAGCGGCAAAAACTCACTGGGTTATATACGGGCAGGCAATAATTGTATGGTGGCTCACATGAAGTTGCAGCAATACGATGCAGCAAGAGCCATGGCAATGGAACTGGAAATCATCACCAAAAAAACATTGGGTGATTCTGCAGAAATGCTGGCGAAAATTTACAGCAATCTGTCGTCGTTAGAAGCACAAACAGGAAGCTTGCCAAAGGCCATTCGATACGTGCATCAATCGCTGCAGTTACAAACTGCCAATTATCAAAAAAACCTGTATGCACTCAGTGAAAAAGATCAGGTAGCTTATTGGCAGCAACAAGCGTATATTTTTCAGTTGTTTCCATCGCTGCTGTTGGCTACAGCTGCACCAGATACTGCCATGGTTTCTGCCATGGTTAATCAACAATTACGGTTGAAAGGATTTGTACTGAACAATGCGGCCGGTGCTTTAAAAAAAGCCCGCAGCATTAATGATCCGCAGCTGCAGCAAATGCTCGATGCATGGCAAACCTCCCGCACCTTGTACATGCAGCAATCGGCACTGCCGCTGGAAGAACGCACTTACTCAGCCGACAGCCTTGGCATTTTATCGAACAATCTGGAGCAGGCCATCAACAGAAAAGCAGGACAAAATGTATTGGCTACACAAAGTGCTGTAACGTGGCAGCAGGTACAGCAAGCATTGCAGCCCGGTGAAGCAGCGGTGGAGTTTTTGCGCTATCCAAAATTTGGCAGCAACAACTACACCGATACCACTTACTTCGGTGCCATTGTTATTAAAAAGAATGGCCCGCCTGTGTTGCTGCCATTGGGTACAGAAAAACAAGTGCAGTGGTGCATGAGTGGTGGCAATAGCAATAGTAAAGAAACGAATATCAGCAAGCTCTACCGCAGCCGCATTACCAGCAAGCAAACCAATGCGCCGGTGTTTACTGGTGATAGTTTATACAACATCATTTGGAAGCCGTTGATGCCGCAATTGAAAGGGGTGAAAATAGTAAGCTTTGCACCCGATGGTTTGTTGCACAAAGTAGCTTTTGCTGCATTGCCTTTGTCGGCCAATGCATTGTTGCTCGATAGCTTTCAGTTGCAGCAGTATTCTTCGGTGCGACAGCTTGCAACGCATAAAAATGCAACTGCTGCATTGGGTACGGCGGTGTTGCAGGGCTATGCTAATTTTGACGCTGGCAGTGCTGCTGGTAGCAGTGGTGCATGGCAAACATTGCCCGGCACCAAACAAGAAATTGAAGCGCTTCAGCTATTGCTAAAAAGCAAAGGCCTGAAAGTAACGGTTGATACAGGTATGCAGGCTACAGAAGAAGCATTTAAAAAACTGAATGGTAAAGCGCCTGCTATACTGCACATTGCTACACATGGTTTCTTTTTGCCCGATCCGCCGGCTGGTAATGCTGCAGATATTTCTCAGTCAGTTGTGTTTGGGCAAAACAGTTTTGCCCGTTCGCAAGACCCGCTGATGCGCAGCGGTATTGTGATGTCTGGGGCCAACAAATACTGGTCGGGCGATAATGTGGCGGGCAGCAAAGATGATGGCATACTAACAGCGTATGAAATAGCGCAAACCAACCTGCAAGGCACACTGCTGGCAGTGCTGAGTGCCTGCGAAACAGGCCTCGGCGATGTGCAGGATAGCGAAGGTGTGTTTGGCTTGCAACGGGCACTCAAAATGGCAGGTGTAAAAAACATGCTGCTGAGTTTGTGGCAGGTACCCGATGCAGAAACCATGGAGCTGATGCAACTGTTTTATACGCAACTGCTGCAAGGCGCTACGCCCCGCAAGGCTTTTTACCAGGCACAGCAAACCATGCGGGCAAAGTACCCGCCATTTTCGTGGGCCGCATTTGTGCTGATGGAGTAAGGAGGCTAAGCAGTACTTAGGTGCTTTGAGAATTCACACTGGATTGAATCCGGAAAAACTTGCATAAATGAATATCGATGGCTGAGGAGACCCGCCGATAAACCAAACTTCCACTCTCCCACACAATATCTCCCCAACCCTGTAGTTTTACAGTCATGCTATTGCGGAAATGGATATTGCTGTGTGGGCTATGTATGGCGGTACTGGCCGGTTGGTCGCAGCAGCGCTATGCCCTGCAGTTTCATGCAGTAGATACTGTGCTGGCCAAAGGTTTGAAAACACAGTTTGCCAGCAAAGCATTGGCCCTACAATATGTGGCGCAGCTACCGGCGCAGTTACTGGGCAAAGGCTACCTCGCTGCCAGTGTCGATTCGGTAGCCGCCGATAGTAGCATGGCACAGGTATGGTTGTACCAGGGGCCGCAGTATCGATGGCAACAACTTCGCATGGATTCAGTAGCCACTTATTGGTGGCAGCATGCCGGGGGCAACACACAGCAAGCCACTGCCTGGTCGCCCGATAGCATTCAACGCAAGCTCGTAGCACATCTTGCCGATGTTGGTTATCCATTTGCATACGCCAGTTGGGATAGTGTGCAGCTGCAGCAGCAATGGGTCAGTGGCTTGTTGCATTTGCACACCGGCCCGCTGTACAAAATGGATTCTATACAACAAACGGGCAAGCCAAGTTTGCGGCCCAATTATTTGTACAAGTATCTCAATATGCAGCCCGGAATGCCCTACAGTCAGCAAACGATTGACGCAGCAGATGCCCGGCTCAATGAATTATTGTTTGCACAGCCAGCGCAACCTTCGCAATTGCAGATGCTGGGCACTGGTAGTGTGCTGCAAGTGCAGCTGCAACCACGGCGCAGCAACATCATCAATGTGCTGCTGGGTGTAATGCCGCAAAGTGTACAAACACCCGATAGCAAAACCATGATTACCGGCGATGTGCAAATACTGCTGCGCAATGCTTTTGCCGGTGGCGAAACACTCGGCATCAATTGGCAACAGTTACAATACAAATCGCCCCGCATCAACCTGCAATATGAACAACCTTTTGTGTGGGCGAAAGCGGGTGTAGAAACGCAATTTGATCTACTAAAAAAAGACACACAGTTTTTAAACCTGCAGTTTCGGTTGGGCATTCCGTACCAAATAGACCGCTATCAAACAGGCAAAGTATTTTACCTGCTGCAACAAAACACCGTGGGCTTTGCCGATACCAACCGCATTAAGCAAACACTGGCCCTGCCCGATATTGCCGATTTCAGCATTCATCACATTGGGGCAGAGTGGGCGTACAACAATACAGATTATCGTTTCAATCCACGGCGGGGAACGCAAGTGTCGCTTACAGCTATGGCGGGCATCAAACGCATTCGTCAAAACAATGAAGTGGTGAGCATTCAAGACCCCAACCGGCCGGGCTTCAAGTATGCATCACTCTACGATACGGTAAAAATGAAAACGCATCAGCTGCGGTTGAAGGCGCAACTGGCCCGTTTTTTTTCGTTGGGCAATTTTTCGGTGTTGAAGGCAGGAATGCAGGCAGGCTGGTTGCAAAGTGGCAGTTACTACCGCAACGAGTTGTTTCAAATTGGCGGCAATAAATTGCTGCGGGGTTTTGATGAAGAATCTATTTACGCCAGCGATTATGCGGTGGCCACGGTAGAGTACCGCTACCTCACGGGGCAAAACAGTTTCTTGTTTGCGTTTAGCGATTTTGGCACCGCCGCCTACAAAGACCAAACAAGATCCTTTCGCCATCAGTATTGGGGGGCAGGGCTTGGGCTCAATTTGGAAACCCGCAACAGTCAGGTAAACATCAGCTGGGCGGTGGGCCAGCGCAACGATCAACCGCTGAACCTGCGCCAATCGAAGATCCATATTGGTTTTGTCAACTTTTTCTAAACAGCTGGAAAAAACGCCAACGCTGCGTACCGTGGCCAACGGTATTTTTGCCGCGAATGAAAAAAGCAGCAGCAATAGGATGGATGAGCATGTTGGTATGCAGCATTTGCTGTTGTCTATCGCTGTCTGCATGGGCACAACCAGCAGTAGGCGATACACTGCCCACAACATCCGCAGTTGATACCGCTGCACAAGTAGCCGATACCTTGACTGCAATAGTGGCTCCACCGCCACCCATAGTGGTACAGCCAGATACTTTGTTGCCGTACTTCTATCAATTGCATCCGTTGCTCCCCATTCAATCGCCGGTTATTTACCGCCTCGAAACAAATTTTGAGCCGCCACAGCAAGACCGGGTGTTTTATTGGCTGGCTGGTTTGCTGTTGCTCTTGGGCATCATTCGTATGGGTTTTGCCAAATACTTTACTGATCTCATCCGCATTTTTACCCATACGGCCATTCAGCA
>JADLHL010000061.1 GCA_020848815.1 Chitinophagaceae bacterium
CACTGTGGATGCCGCTTTCGGCAATGCGCAATTTATGAGCAGGCAATGCATTGGCCATCCTGATGCTATGGTCAAGATTGACTTCAAAATTTTTGAGGTTGCGGTTGTTGATGCCCACCATGTCTACGGCTTCGCACACATGTGCCAGTTCGTCTTCGGCATGCAATTCCAACAACACTTCGAGGCCAATGCTTTTGGCTTCATCGGCCAACTCCTGCACCTGTGTGGGTGTAAGAATGGCGGCAATCAATAAAATCAAATCGGCACCGTAGGCTTTGGCTTCGTGCAACTGATAAGCGTCAATTGTAAAGTCTTTGCGGAGCAAAGGACAATCTACCAAAGATGCTGCAGTGGCTAAGTCTTGCAGGCTGCCACCAAAAAAATCAGTGTCGGTGAGTACGCTGATAGCAGCGGCTTGTTGGCTGCAATAGCCGGGTACAATTTGCGCTACTGCAGCACCTTCTTTTATCCAGCCTTTGCTGGGCGACTTACGCTTGAACTCTGTAATAACCGCCGGCTGTGCACCATTGCGAATACGTTGCACTGCAGACACACAAGGCTGCTGATATGCTGGCATGCTTTCCAGTTGTGTTAGCGGTGTCTGCTGTTTGGCCAGTGCTACTTCTTCATGCTTGCGTTCAACAATGCGGTCTAAAATATTTTTCATTTACTGCAGGTTGATGAGGGTATCCAAACATTGTTTTGCCTTGCCGCTTTCGAGGCTGTCGACAGCAGCGAGATAGGCTTCATCGTAGCTGCTGTACTGACCCGTGCAGTGCAAGGCCATGGCGGCATTGGCCAGTACCACGGCATTTTGTGCCCAAGTGCCTTTGCCCGAAATAATGTTGCGGAAAATGCGGGCTGCAGCTTCTACTGTGTCGCCACCGTGAATGTCTTGCTGCATTACCAACCGCTTGCCCAACTGCTGTGGCGTCATCATACATTCGCCTTGGTTAGTGAGCACTTTGGTGTCGTTGGTCAGCGATATTTCATCATAGCCATCGAGGCTGTGGATGATGGTAAAGGGCTTGCCGCCGAGTTGTAAAAAGTAGTTGTAAATGCGGGCCATTTCGAGGTTGTACACACCCACCAACTGATACGCAGGACGGGCAGGATTGACCATGGGTCCGAGCATGTTGTAAAAAGTACGAACACCCAAATTTTTACGAATGGGTCCTACCATTTTCAACGCCGGATGAAACATGGGTGCATGCATAAAGCAAATGTTCGCTTCGTCTACTTCCCGTTTCAGTTTGTCGTTGTCGTTGCTAAACTTGTACCCGAGTTGCTCCATCACGTTACTGGCACCGCTGATGCTGCTGGCGCCGTAGTTGCCGTGTTTGGCCACTTTTTGTCCGGCACCGGCAACAATAAAGCAAGCCAGTGTAGAAATATTGAACGTGTTTTTGCCATCGCCACCGGTACCTACTATATCAATCGTTTTGTGATCGCCCAAATCAACGGGCACACACAATTCGAGCAAGGCATCCTGAAAGCCCTGCAGCTCATCGATGGTAATGCTACGCATGAGGTACACGGTCATGAAGGCTGTTACTTCATGCTCGTTGTACAAACCCTTGCCTACACCCAGCAGCACTTCATACGCTTGCTGGCGGCTCAGGGTTTTATGTTCGAAGAGGTGGAGAAGAATTTTTTTCATTGTATATTTTTAACCCTCCTAAATCCTCCCTAGAGGGAGGACTTTCAGCAGGCTGTTTTTTATACTGGTTTTAAAATGCATGATTCTCTTTTTCATTTCACAGTTTTTGTCAGCTTATAAACATCAAACCAATTTTTTATACAACCTATAAATTATCATCCGTCCCGAAGCCTCCTATAGGGAGGTTGGAGGGTTTCTTAAAGTCTCCCTTTAGGGAGATTTAGAGGGTTGTATCCCCCTTTAGGGGGCTAGGGGGTTCAACCAATTCCGCATGATCTGCTCCCCCAAAGGTGTGAGCACACTTTCAGGGTGAAACTGCACACTCTGCACATCGTAGGATTTGTGTTGCATGGCCATGATGAAACCGTGATTATCTTCTGCTGTAATCTCTAGTTCGGCTGGCAGTGTTTTTTTATCGACCACCCAACTGTGATAGCGGCCTACATCAAAACTCTCCGGCATGCCTTTGAAGAGTTTGGCATTGCTGGTAGTTACATGACAGGGCATGGCCACACCGTGGTACACTTCGCTCAGGTTAATGAGGCTGCCACCCAATGCCTGTGCAATGGCCTGATGGCCCAAACACACACCCAGTATGCTTTTGCTGGCAGCATAGGTTTTGATGAGTGGCAACAATAAGCCGGCTTCTTCCGGTATGCCCGGACCCGGCGATAAAATGATTTTATCGTAGTCCTGCACCTTTTCCATCGGCAACTGATCGTTGCGGTGTACCTCTACTTTTTCACCAGTGATGTACTCCACCAGATGCACCAGGTTGTAGGTGAATGAATCGTAATTATCGAAAACTAAAATGCGCATAGAAACCCTCCTAAATCCTCCCTAAAGGGAGGACTTTATACTCACTGATTGTTGTGATTTGATTTAATAATTTCATTTGTTATCCTTCGAATTTCATTAACTACCGATTCTACATTACCAAAAACTTCTTTGTTATTGAAACGAATAATCGTGTACCCCCATTTCTTCAAATCCTGCTCTCTTATTACATCCCTTTCTGCTACTTCAGGATTATCATGAACACTACCATCTAGCTCTATCACCAATTTTGCTTTGTGGCAATAAAAGTCGGCGACATAAATTCCAATTGCATGCTGCCTTCTAAACTTCAATCCCTTTCGCTCCAATTTCAAAAACTGCCACAGTAATTGTTCTGCAGCTGTCATCTCTTTCCTCAATTGCTTGGCTGCTTCAAAAATCTGCGGTGCTGTTCCATGAAGCATTCCACCTTCTTTAAAAGACTCCAAGTCTTTTCGATCTTCTAGTTTTTTCTTCTCTTTCATGCGTGTGAGTAATAAAGTGTGTGTAAGTCAGCTAAAATCTTCAACCGTCTTAAAGTCTCCCTTTAGGGAGATTTAGAGGGTTTTTTAAAGCCTCCCTTTAGGGAGGTTTGGAGGGTTTATTTTACAGCGTTTCGGCCAACTCAATGGCCATTTTCAAAGCGTTTAGTTTGTTGTTTACTTCCTGCAGTTCATTTTCAGGCACACTCTTAGCCACCACACCGGCACCGGCCTGGCAGTACAACGTGTTGTTGCGGCTCATGAAAGTGCGAATCATGATGGCGTGGTTAAACGAACCATCCAAACCAATGATGCCAATGGCACCGCCGTAGTAACCACGCTGCGTAGGTTCCAGTGCATCTATCAGTTGCATGGCTTTGTATTTGGGCGCTCCGCTCAATGTGCCGGCAGGAAAAGTATCGGCCATAATATCAAATGCTTTTGCCGCAGGCTTTACAGTGCCCGTCACCTCACTCACCAGGTGAATAACATGACTGTAGTAATGCACTTTTTTATAGTCGCTTACATGCACTTTATCAGCATGGCGGCTCAGATCGTTGCGGGCCAAATCTACCAGCATTACATGCTCTGCATTTTCTTTGTCGTCTTTGGTTAATCGTTCTGCTTCGGCAGCATCAACTGTAGCATCGCCGGTACGCTTAAACGTGCCTGCAATGGGATGCACCACCGCTTTGCCTTGCTCACTAATGATGAGCTGACTCTCTGGCGATGAACCAAACAACCGGTAATCGCCATAGTCGAAAAAGAACAAATACGGTGACGGATTGATGCTACGCAAAGCCCTGTACACATTGAATTCATCGCCACGGAAAGGCTGTGCAAAACGGCGGCTCAATACAATCTGAAACACATCGCCACGGTAGCAGGCGGCAATGCCTTTTTCTACATTGCTGATGTATTGTTCATTCGTCAAGTTACTGGTTTCGGCGCCGGCTTTGGCAAAAGGATACGTCGGCAAATCTTTGCTGTAAATAAACGATTCCAGCGATGCCAGTTCGCTTTCCACACCCTTCACTTTGTTTTCGCAGATGTACATTTCATCTTTGAAATGATTGATGGCAATCACGTATTGGTACAACCGATACCGAAGCAAATTGCTGGCGGTGGTGCTTTCTTTGGCCGCATCAAATTGTATGCTGTCGAAAAACTGCACGGCATCGTAACTGGTGTAGCCAAAAAAACCTTGGGCCGCTTTTACGCTGCAGTCACCGCTGGCAGTAAAAGCAGCAAGGTATTCGTTCAGCGCCGGCACCAAATCCTGCGGCTTGGCCAGCTTTTTCCGCTCCGGTTCGTGGCCCGGAAATTTAAACTCTACCGTGTGCAGGTCAATGGCTTCAAAGCCTGCAATGGCTTGTACGCCAATAAAGCTCCAGCTGTTTTCAGCGGCATGAAAGTCAGCACTTTCCAACAGGATAGTATCCCTGAAGCGGTCGCGGAGGCGCAGGTAGATACCCACCGGCGTCAGCATATCTGCCAGTTTCTTTTTGCAAGTGGTGTCAATGTTAAATGTGGCCATGGTATCAGCATTAAAAAAACAGAGGCCCCGACAGTGTCGAGGCCTCTTGCAATTAGTTTATAGTTGTACACAACAGGGGCTACCCGACACTTATCGTATCAGTTGCCACCACCAAATATTGTGTTGAGTAAAATTCATC
>JADLHL010000062.1 GCA_020848815.1 Chitinophagaceae bacterium
AAATTGATGCCGCCGTGCAGCGGATATGCAAGCACCTGGCTGGAGGGAAGTAAGTTTTGTTCGTACACTGTTTTTATTTGCCTTCGGCAAATGGTTGTTTTTCACACAGAGGGCACGGAGGACTCAGAGGAATTTAAAGTGCATCCGTGAAAATCTTGTATTCATCAATACAATCCGCGTCCTATTACTTTGCTTTCGCGTTGAAAAAAGAACTACTTGTTCTTCACCTTCTCCCAAATTTCAGGGATGCGTTTTACCCATACCAGTTCTTTGCGTTTCACTTGTGCTTCTACCACCGGCGTACCCCAATACGTTTTGCCACCTTCAATGGAAGAAGGCACGCCGCTTTGTGCCAACACATTGGCACCATCACCAATGTGCAATGTTTTGCTCACACCAACCTGGCCCCACAAATTCACGCCATTACCAATAGTAGTAGCACCCGCTATGCCCACCTGTGCGGCAATGATGCAGTTCTGTCCAATCACTACATCATGACCTACTTGTACAAGGTTATCGAGTTTGGTACCACTGCCAATGCGGGTGTCATGCGTCACGCCTTTATCAATACAACAGTTGGCACCAATTTCTACATCATCTTCCAGCACAACACGACCACAGCTTTTCATTTTTTTGTACCACACGGCACGGTCACGTTTGCTGTTGTAATAAAATGCATCAGCACCCAATGTAGTACCAGCATGCACTACAACATTATCGCCAATCTCGGTGTAATCATAAATGGTTACGTTAGGATGAATGATGCAGTTGCGGCCTATGCGAACATGATGCCCGATAAACACACCCGGCATAATGGTTGTGCCTTCACCAATAACAGCAGTGTTACTTATCATTTCAGTAGCCGGCACAAATGGGCGGAAGTGTGATACAATGGTTAAGTACGCTTCAAACGGTTGTTCGCATACCAGCAGTGTTTTGCCATAGGCATTGTCTACAGCTTTGTTGATGATGATAAACGATGCATCGCTTTTCAAACAGGTATCGTAGTACTTTGGATGATCTACAAAACACAAGTCGCCTGTTTCCACTTTGTGTATTTCGTTGATGCCTGTAATACTGGCTTGTGCATCACCAATCACTTGAGCTTGTATCAAATCGGCAATCCATTGAGTGCTGACAGGTTGAGGAAATTTCATAAACGACTTGTTTGTTTGCAAATGAAGTACAATGGCCGAAACACCTGTGTTGATGCTGCTTTCCGCCGATAACGGTCAAAAGTAAACACTTCCTTTTGTATGCCCGTCATTCAGCCATGCATTACAACAATTGATTCACTTGTTGGTTTCATACATGCACGTTATCTTCATGTTTCTTCCCTCTTTTTACATCGTTGTAGGGCCTATTGAAATTCACAGTTACAAACAAAGTGTGAATAACTATGCACTGCCAAATTTTCAGATACGCATACTTAGTATTTAATATTGTGTCGGGAAATACTTATCCCAGTACTTACTAACCCATTGTTGGAAAATCCTCCGATTCTTCGGAGGATTTCTTTTTGCATAATACTTCCGTTTTACATCTTCTTTTATCAGCTGCTATTCCACAATGCAATCTTGATTTCAGCTACATTTGAAGCAACAGCATGTGCTGTAAAAATGTGTATTCGTAAACTGTTTGCATGAGACCACACAGAATCATATTGGTACGTCATGGCGAATCGGAAGGCAACTTCGATCGCAACACCTATGCACAAAAACAGGATTACAAATTGCTGCTGACACCACTGGGCGAACAGCAGGCCGATGAAGCGGGTAAAAAGCTACAAGCATTGATTGGTGATGAACGCATTTTGTTTTACGTATCACCCTTGTGGCGTACCCGCATGACCTTCGAACACATTGCCAAACATTTTGATAAGTCGCAGTATCGGTGGAAAGAAGATCCACGATTGAGGGAACAAGAGTGGGGCCACTTTCGTGATTTAAAAGCCAACATTCAGATAGATGATGAACGCAACAAGTTTGGTACTTTTTACTATCGCATCAAAGACGGTGAAAGTTGTGCCGACGTGTACGACCGGGTAAGCGATTTTATGCACAGCATGTACCGCGATTTTGAAAAACCCAAGTTTCCGCAAAATGCTGTCATCGTTTCGCATGGCATGACAGTGCGGTTGTTTCTGATGCGGTGGTTTCACTGGACGGTGGAAGAGTTTGAAACACTCCGCAACCCGAAGAATGCCGAAATCATCATCATGGAGCAAGACGAGCTCACCGGCAAATACAAACTGGTGACTGAGCTCAAGCGGAAAAATATCCGCCCCGATGACGAGTACAAATGGAGTATTATTGGTCGCTAAGCAGCCATCATGAATTGCTGCATGCTCGTCTTTCTATTCCAACGCATTGTAAAAACGTTTCATACTTATGAGAGCAACCAAAACCAACTTGCTTATAGCAACTGTACTGCTGCTGAGCATACATGCCGATGCGCAAAAAGCAAAGCCCAATCCGGTGACGGCTATTAAAGAAACAGCCATCAACGATTTGCAATCGGGCTATGACTTGTACAAGCAAACCGCATTGCAAATTTGGAACTATGCTGAGCTGGGTTATAAAGAAACCAACAGCAGCGCTTTGCTGCAGCAGCGATTGAAAGAAAACGGGTTTGCAGTAGAAGCTGGTGTGGCTGATATTCCTACGGCATTTGTGGCTACGTACGGTAGTGGTCAACCTGTAATTGGTATTCTTGCTGAGTATGATGCATTGCCTGGTTTGGCACAACAAGCCGTGCCGGAAAAACAACCCATTGCCAATCAAAAAGGCGGTCATGGTTGTGGGCACCATTTGTTTGGTACTGCTAGTGTAGCGGCCGGTATCGAAATCAAAAAACTGATTGAAGCGAAAAAATTGTCCGGCACTATTAAAGTGTATGGCTGCCCGGCAGAAGAAGGCGGCAGCGGCAAAGTGTACATGGTTCGTGCCGGTTTGTTCAATGGTGTAGATGCGGTGATTCACTGGCATCCCGATAGTGATAACGGCGTAACTATGACAAGTGCATTGGCCAACAAATCGGCTAAGTTTCGATTTAAAGGATTGAGTGCACATGCTGCTATGGCTCCTGAAAAAGGACGTTCCTCTTTGGATGCGGTGGAAGCCATGAATTACATGGTCAACATGATGCGGGAACATGTGCCACAGGAAACACGCATTCACTATGTGATTACAGATGGTGGCAAAGCGCCTAACGTAGTGCCCGACTATGCAGAAGTGTATTATTATGTGCGGCATCCCAAACGCAAAGACGTAGTGGAAATTTTTGACCGTGTTTTGAAAGCAGCACAAGCGGCAGCTTTGGGTACCGAAACCAACATGGAATACGAAATCATTGGCGGCACACATGATTTGTTGCTCAACAAAACATTGGCCGTAGCCATGCAACAAAACCTCGAAAAAGTGGGTGGTGTACACTACTCTGCTACAGAGGTGGAGTTTGCTAAAAAAATTCAAAGCAGTTTCACTTTTACTGCCCCCGATATAAAAACCGCTGCGGAAGTAGAACCATTGAAAGTAGAAATGGATGCTGGCGGTGGCAGCACCGATGTGGGTGATGTAAGCTACGTAGTGCCCACGGTGGGATTACGTGCTGCTACCTGGGTACCCGGCACACCGGCGCATAGCTGGCAGGCCGTGGCTTGCGGTGGTACGGAGTTGGGCACCAAAGGCATGATGGTAGCTGCCAAAACCATGGCCCTCACGGCTATTGATTTGTATACCAATCCAACGCTCATTGCAAAAGCACAGGAAGAGTTCAAACAAATGATTGGCGACTACAAATACCAGGCATTGCTCGGCACACGCAAGCCAGCGTTGAACTACCGCGACTAATTCATGAATAATAGATAATAAGCGGTGCGTTGATGCAATGTCAACGCATCGTTTTTTTATAGGACACGGATTTCACAGATAAAGACAGATTTTCACGGATGTATCACAAGTCCTCTGTGTGAGCAAAACCATTTGCCAAAGGCAAATCAAAACCCTGTGAGCTCTGTGCGAAAAATCAACTCATTTGCCGAAGGCAAATAAAAACTCTATGAGCTCTACTGCCTGATGCGGGGCAAGTTGTGAGAAACTAATATCGCTTAATATTGTAGACTGTGAATACACCCCTGTTATACGTTACCAACGCTGCGCAATTACAACAAGCACTGCAAGACTTACATGCTGCGTCTGTAGTTGCATTCGATCTGGAGTTCGACCGCGACCGCTACACCTACGGTTTCGATTTGTGCCTCATTCAAATTGCTACGCCCGAAGCTTGTTTTGTCATCGATCCATTGGCCGGCCTCGACTTGAAACCGCTGTATACATTTTTTGAAACACCGGGTATTCGCAAGCTGGTGCATTGCCCCGGCGAAGATTTACGTTTGTTGCATTCTTTGGCCTGTTATCCAACCGATTTGGTGGATACAGAACTGTATGCCAAGTTGCTCAACTACGAGCAAACATCGCTGAGCAATTTGCTGCAATTGAAATGCGATGTGCAACTCAACAAGAAATTGCAAACCAGCAACTGGGGCAAGCGGCCACTCAGCGATGGCCAATTGCATTATGCAGCTGCCGATGTGATTTATTTGTTTGAGCTGGAAAGAATCTTGCAACAAGAAGCAGCAGAAAAAGGGTTGATGCCTTTTGTGGCCGAAGAGTTTGCCCAACTGAATACCGTTCGCTACACCTTGGAAGCAAGGCAAAACTTTCTCAAAAAAAACGACCTGCAATTCATGAGTCCGTACGACCAGTATGTGCTCAATGAGTTGTTGCGTTTCAGAGACGATTTGGCCCGGCAAAAAAACAAACCGGCGCATCAAATCATTCCGGAAGAATTGGTGCGGCAAATTGCATATCGCAAAATGGAGCCCGCCGAAATCCTATCGCAGCATGGGGTACATCCCATTCTCAAAAGCGACAGAGGGGTGTACCTGCTGGAGCAGCAATGGAAAAAAATTAATGCGGCTGCACATACACAGCAGTTGCCCCGCCGCAGAAATGGCCAACTATTATCAGAAGAAGACCGCCTGCGTTTTGAGCAAAAAAAGCAGGCACAGGAAAATGCGAAGGCCAACATTTTTCAACCCATACAGCAAGCCATTGCTACTAAGTATGGTGAGCATGCCCAAAAGTTTTTGATGAGTAGCAGTTTGGTCAACGATTGGCTGAAAGGTGACCAACGCATTGGCCATTTAAAGCTCAACTACCGCAAGCAACTCATACAAGAAGTGGCGCAGGAAATTGGGGTAGATATTACTGCATGGATGTAATGCTGTTATAATAACGCTTTTACGTAGGGGATAAAAATCATCAGACCAATCACCACACTGATAACCGATGCCCACAGCACGGCACCGGCAGCTACATCTTTTACCAGGCCAATTTGCGGATGATGATCGGGATGCAACCGGTCGGCCAGTTTTTCAACAGCCGTATTCACCATTTCCAATGCCAGTACCAAACCAATGCACAGCAAGAGCAGCATCCATTCGGTAGTATTGATAGAAAAATAAAAGCCAGCGGCTACAACAATGATGGCTATTACCAATTGTATTTGGCCATGAGTTTCTTTAGCAAAAAATGCTGTCCATCCTTGCAACGCATATTGTACCCGGGTGATGAATCTTTTCATGGCATCATTTGAATGGTAAATGTAGGATTGTACTTGATGCAAAAAAGAAGTGCTGCCGCAGCAAGCCACGACAGCACTCCATATCCAATTGCAAACCACTTATGCTTCTTCTTCAGGCACTACAACAGCGGTAGGCTGTTGGTACCAGTTTATTTTTCTGCTGAAATACATAGCGAGTGCTACCAGCAAGAACAAGCCAATGCTACCAGCCAGCAGCGATGTGTCTTCCAGTTGTATAAGCACATAAATGAAGGCATACAAACCAAACAGGAAACCACCAATGAGCAGGGCGTTGCTCCATTTTACAAACAGCTGCTTGGCATACAGCGTAATGAGTGATACTGTGGCAAACGTGGCCATGGAATACGCAATGTTGAACGTGAGCAATTCACCAATGGATAAAAGCAAGGTGTAGAAAACTATCAACGCAATGCCTACCAATACATATTGCACGGGATGCACTCTGTAGCCCAGCATAATTTCGAGCAGGAAAAAGAAACCAAACATGAGCCCTATAAACAGGATGGCATACTTCACACTACGCAAGGTTTTGGCATAGTTGTCGGCGGGTTGTATGAGGCTTACACCAAATGCATACTCCGTTGCTTTGTAGCTGCGGTTTTTCCAAATCTGCGGAAAGTCGCGGTTGAAATGCAGCACCTGCCATTTTGCATCAAAGCCTTTCATATCGGGGTTGTGCTGGGGCAAAAACTTACCAATGTAGCTCGGCGATTCCCACTTCGAACGTAACTGCATACTGCTGGTTTTGCCCAAGGGCAATACTTGCAGCGATTCACTACCCCGCACCGACAAGGGAATGGTAAAATCCAACCTGCCATCAGCCAGCACTTTCGATAAATCAACGGGCACACTTACGCCTCTCTCTGCCAATCCGTTTTCAGGAATGCCGGCATCAAACGTAAGCGGCATTTGTGCAGCAGTCGATTGCATTTGTGCTTCAATGCCACGGCTATCGGTAAGGCCCATGCACAGGCTGGCTTTGCTCCACAAGATGGTTTCGTTTTCACCCGCAGCAATGTTTTTCAAATCGA
>JADLHL010000063.1 GCA_020848815.1 Chitinophagaceae bacterium
GCAGTAAGCCATTTGCCGTAAATCTGCCGCTGCTTTATCCCGATATCGACAAGCACATTCAAATAATTATCGAAGAAAAAGTGCCCATCGTTTTTACCAGCGCCGGCAATCCAAAAACATGGACGGGTATGCTGAAAAGTAATGGCATAAAAGTGGTGCATGTGGTAAGCAGCAGCAAGTTTGCACTAAAGGCACAAGAAGCAGGCTGTGATGCAGTGGTGGCTGAAGGTTTTGAAGCCGGGGGCCACAACGGCCGCGAAGAAACCACTACGTTGGTGCTCATTCCTGCTGTGGCCAAAGCGGTAGACATACCGGTGATTGCAGCCGGCGGCATTGGTACCGGTGCACAAATGGCCGCTGCGTTATGCCTGGGTGCCGAAGCCGTGCAAGTAGGCAGCCGCTTTGTGGCCAGCCACGAAGCCAGCAGCCACGAGGCATTTAAGCAAGCCGTGGTGCAAGCACAAGAAGGCGACACCAAACTCATGCTGAAAACACTAACGCCAGTCAGATTGCTGAAAAACGAATTTTACCAGGCTGTTGAAGCGGCAGAAAACAACGCCGCCGGCAAAGAAGAACTTGCCGCATTGCTGGGCCGCGGCCGTGCCAAAAAAGGGATGTTTGAAGGCGATATGCAAGAAGGCGAACTGGAAATTGGTCAGGTAAGTGCTTTAATCAATAGCATACAACCAGCTGCAGCAATTGTGCACGAACTCTGGCAAGATTGCCAACGCAGTTTGCGACAAACCGCTGCTGCTTTTACCAAATAATTAGTTTCATTCGAAGGAATGCTAAACCCGACCCCTCCATAAACTATTGATGGCTATTGCTTCCAACTTGTGAACTCTTAAACTTGTGAACTTGTCAACTCCTCTCCCCATGCAACACCTGAAAGTCATAGCCTTCGACGCCGATGATACCCTCTGGGTAAACGAACCTTATTTCCGCGAAACGGAAGATAAGTTTTGCGCCCTGCTCGAAGATTTTATGCCGCTGCATACAGCGCAAAAAGCCCTGTTTCAGATGGAAATGAAAAACCTGAAACTCTATGGTTATGGCGTAAAAGGGTTTATGCTCAGCATGATTGAATCTGCTTTGGAAATCAGCAACCATCAGGCAAACCCTCTCGTGTATGAAAAGATATTGGCTTTCGGAAAAGAGCTGTTGGAAAAGCCGATAGAACTACTACCCGGCGTAGAAGAGGTATTGGAGAAATTACAACCACACTACCGCATTGTGGTAGCTACCAAAGGCGACCTGCTCGATCAGGAACGCAAACTCAAAAAAAGTGGTTTGGAAAAATATTTTCACCACATCGAAATCATGAGCGACAAGCAAGTGGCGGATTATGAAAAACTCATTCGCCATTTAGACATTCAGCCTTCTGAGTTCATGATGATTGGCAACTCACTGAAAAGCGATGTGCTGCCGGTGCTCGAAATGGGTGGTCATGCGGTGCATGTACCCTTTCATACCATATGGGAGCACGAACGCATCGACCACCAGGTGGAGCACAAAAATTTCATTCAGGTGGAGCATGCCAATGAACTTTTATCGGTTTTGATAAAACCCTGACGAAAGCGCCGAATGCTGTAGTAATGTTTCGATTTTGAGGCAAAAACATTGACAACATCTTTTCAAATGCGCAGACTGCTTAATTTTCACACCTTAAAAGACAAGCAGTCATATGAAGGATGTAAAAATTTTACTGAGCGAAGATGAAATGCCCCGGCACTGGTACAATATCCAGGCCGATATGCCCAACAAGCCACTGCCCCCCTTGCACCCCGGCACCAAACAACCGGTGGGCCCGCAAGATCTGGCACCGCTTTTTCCCATGGAACTTATCAAGCAGGAAGTGAGCCAGGACCCATGGATTGAAATACCCGACGAAGTGCGGGACATTTACCGCCAGTGGCGCCCCTCGCCATTGTTCAGGGCACGCCGGTTAGAAAAGCTGCTGGATACACCCGCTAAGATTTACTACAAATACGAAGGGGTGAGCCCCAGTGGCAGCCACAAAACCAACACAGCAGTTGCACAGGCTTATTACAACAAACAAGAAGGGGTAAAACGCATCACCACCGAAACAGGTGCGGGCCAGTGGGGCACTGCACTCAGTATTGCCTGCCAAATGTTTGGTATTGAATGTGAAGTGTACATGGTGCGCATCAGCTTTGAGCAAAAGCCATATCGCAAAGCACTCATGAATGCCTTTGGTGCCAAAGTATTCAGCTCTCCCACCAACCTTACCAATGCCGGCCGGCACATACTTGCTACCGACCCCAACACAGCGGGCAGCCTTGGCATTGCCATCAGCGAAGCCATTGAAATGGCCGTGCAAGATGAGCATACAAAATATGCATTGGGCAGTGTGCTCAACCACGTACTCATGCACCAAACCATCATTGGGCAAGAGTGCTTGTTACAATTAGAAAAAGCCGGCGACTATCCCGATATCGTGATTGCACCGCTGGGCGGCGGCAGCAATTTTGCGGGAATGGCCTTTCCGTTTTTGCGCCACAATTTGGTGGATGGCAAACAAACCCGTTGCATAGCTGTAGAGCCTGCCAGTTGCCCCAAACTAACGCAGGGCGAATTCCGCTACGACTTTGGCGACTCTGCAGGATATACACCACTCCTCCCCATGTACACATTGGGCCACAACTTTCGGCCCGCAGCCATACATGCCGGTGGATTGCGCTACCATGGCGCCAGTGTATTGTGCAGCCAGCTGCTGAAAGATGGTTTGATTGAAGCCAATGCGCTGCAACAATTGGAGTGCTTCGAAGCAGGTATTCAGTTTGCCAAGGCAGAAGGCATTATTCCGGCACCGGAAGCTAACCATGCCGTGGCGCAAGCCATCCGCGAAGCCAAGCTGTGCAAAGAATCGGGTGAAAGCAAAACCATTCTCTTCAACCTTTGCGGCCATGGCCACCTGGACCTGCAGGCCTACAACGACTACTTCGATGGTAAGCTGCAAGACCACTACCTCACCGAAGAAGAACTGAAAGGCAGTTTAAAAGAATTGGCAGACTACCCACCGGTTGCATAACTGCACATTCGTGATACAATAACAAAAGGCTGAAGCAAACACTTCAGCCTTTTGTTTTATTCGTCAATGGGTATTAGTCTTTTCTAAAAGCCCATTTCCACATTTCTTTCAGCGTTACTTTTTTACCATACATCAAAATGCCTGTGCGGTAAATTTTAGCACTCAACCAGGTGGTGGCCAAAAAGCCCAACACCAGCGATAGCATACTCAAACCCAACTGCCAATAAGGCACGGTACCCGGTACGCCAAACGGCAGTCGGGCCATCATAACAATGGGTGAGCTAAACGGAATGATACTGGCCCAGGTAGCCAAGGCACTCTCTGGCCGTGTTACGGCATTCATCATAATCACAATGCTTAAAATAATGGGCATGGTAATAGGCATCATCAGGCTTTGTGCATCTTGCGGATCTTCATTTACCGCACTGCCTACGGCCGCAAACAACGCTGCATAAAACAAATAACCAAACACAAAATAAAACAGGAAACAACCGGTAATCAGCCACCAGTTTACACTACTCAATGTGTTTTTTGCTTCTGCAAAAGCCATGGTAGCCTGATTGGCCTGTAATGCCATGCCAGCACCCGGCACTCCTTTATTCATGGCATTTGCCTGCTCCATTACTTCAGCAGGTACAAACAGGCCAATGAGTGACGTGAGGCCCACAATGAGCAACACCCACAACACAAACTGTGTAACACCCACCGCACCAATGCCAATGATTTTACCCAACATTAACTGTCTTGGCTTTACGCTGCTCACTATCACTTCGGCTATGCGGTTGGTTTTTTCTTCCATCACCCCACGCATCACCATGGCACCGTACAAAAACAGCGTAATGTAAATGAGAAATCCTGCACCATACCCAACACCATACGCCACGCCGCTATTACCGGCTTTTACTTCACTGCCGCCATCAAGCACTTTGTTGTCGAAGCCTACTTCTTTGGCCTGGCTGCGTATAGAATCGTAAGCGGCTTTGCTCATGCCGCCCTGCTGCGTCACCATGCGGGTTTCAATAGCATCGTTCAGTCTGCGACGTATGCTGCCTTCAGTAATAACGCTCAGGTTTTTCTTGGTGTAAATTTCGAAACGTTCAGCAGTGCTGTTCATGCCGTTGCCTGGGGCCAACAGTACAGCAGAATAACCTTTCGACAATAAAGAAGTATCTGCACCGGGCAAAAACTCAAACTTGAGTTGCTCGCCGGGCTCCAGAAATTCTTTCAGCAAACCGTTCTTATCAGCTACTGCAATTTTTTCCTGCTGCACATTTTTTACCGTCATAAAAATGACAGCCGCAATAATGCCTGCCAGTAAAATCGGTGTCAGAAAAGTACTGAGTACAAAAGTTTTTTTGGATACCCTGGTCAGGTATTCCCGTTTGATGATTAACCAGGTTTTATTCATAGTAAATAAGCTTGTAGGTAAAAGAAAAAGTGAGTGGTATTACAACGAAGCATCAAATTTGCGGGCAGTGGGTGTGCCTTCTACAATTTTGATGAAGATGTCGTTGAGAGAAGGCAAAATTTCATTGAAGGATTGAATAGACACACCCTGCTGAATGAGGTATTGCAGCACTTCGTTGTTGCTTACACCGTCTTGCAGTTTAATGATGGCCTTCTGTTCTTTTTGACCAATGACATTAAAGAGAGGCGTTTGCCATTGCGCTGCATCGGCAGCAGCACCCACGGAGAAAAGGTGTTCTTTAAAATCTTGTTTTACTTGTTCTACTGTGCCGTCCAATACCTTTTTGCCTTTGTTTACCAGCACTATTTGTTTGCATATTTCTTCTACCTGCTCCATGCGGTGTGTAGAAAAAATAATAGTAGCACCTTCTTGTGCCAAACGGAAAATTTCGTCTTTAATGAGGTTGGCATTCACCGGATCGAGACCGCTGAATGGTTCATCGAGAATGATGAGTTTGGGGCGGTGCAGTACGGTGGTTACAAACTGCAGTTTCTGGCTCATACCCTTGCTCAGGTCTTCTACTTTTTTGTTCCACCAGCTTTCCATTTCGAGGCGTACAAACCAGTCTTTAATGGCGGCCATGGCATCGGCACGACTCATGCCCCGCAGTTGTGCCAGGTACAAAGCCTGCTCACCAATTTTCATTTTTTTGTACAAGCCCCTTTCTTCGGGCATGTAACCAATCTGGGCAATATCTTCTTCCGGCTGAAACTTGCGGCCATCAAAACTGATGCTGCCAGCGTCGGGAAAAAAAATGCCAGTAATCATACGGATGAGCGTGGTTTTGCCGGCGCCATTGGGCCCGAGCAAACCAAAGATGCTACCCGGTGCAATGGAGAAAGAAATGTCGTCGACGGCTTTTTGCGAAGCAAAATGCTTCACCAGGTGATTGACCTCAAGGATATTCATAAGTGATAGGTTGGAGCCATGAAGATAGGCACTACGTCTACTCACTTAATCTTTCTACACCAGTGGTTGCAGCGGCTTATCAGTTACAATAGCGCAGTAGGAATTGCAATACATGCCCCGCTACTTTGCAGGCCATTGCGCCGGGTCATTGCTGTGAAAGCGATTGTCGAACGAAAGCCACAACCTTTTTTTGCCGCCAATTAGTTTGTACCATTTTTCTGCCACAATGCGGCCTTTGGTATCGTATTCAAAATACAAGTAAATGAAAGGGTCTTGCTTGTATGAAATACTGGCGCCATTTACAGCAGCGCCCTTTTCCTGCATCAATTCAATGGTATAACGAGCCTCAATGCTGTTGTAGCTATCTGTTACACGAACGGCATATTTATCCAGCTTCAATTCATCGGGTATCCATTGAATTGCTTTTTCATTAGCCACATTTTTACTCAACCTTATCCGGGACAATTTATTGTTGAAGCCCATTTGATATTCGTACATCTCCGGCTTTTGTAACAGTAAAAGATGAACGTCGAATGGCAGGATAGAATCAACCATGAAATTCTGGCCTTCATCATCCATGGCATCTGTAAAACTGCCCCGCCAGTTGTAATTGAGAATTACACTGGGGCCGGGTTTGCCGGCAGCATCATAGGTAGTTACCACCCGTTGGCGAATAATATTGTCGAGGTAATTAATGGAGTCTTTGTATTTAATGCCCACACCATTGAGTGTAGCAACTCCTCCGGCTGGGCCAATTATTTTTTGCCCAAGTCCATACAACAAAATCGCATCTACACCTTCGGCCTTTCCACGCTCCTGCAGTTTGCTGATGAGCTCGTTTGTTTCCACCGAAATATCAGCACTCACTTCTACAATGTGCGTAGCGATATACGGCTGCGTTGGTTTGCTGTCGGGCAAAAAAATGGCAGGTGTTTTGCCGGTATATACCAATGGTAACGGATGCAGCGAAGCAGGTGTATGTATAATGGTAGTTTGCGCATGCAATGCAGTAGCAGCAAGGCACAACAAGATGCCGGAAATGAGCCCTCTCATACAACAGAATTTACAGAGCAAGTAACAGCAATTGGCAATGCCACTGCGCCAGCAAAACGTTAATCGTAGCGAAAGAAAACGCTAATGTTATGCAGCGAAAACAGGAACGAATTATTGGTAAACACCCACTATTTTTTTCACGGTGTTTTCGCCATCCATGGCAGCACTTACAATGCCGCCGGCATAGCCAGCACCTTCGGCACAGGGGTACAAGCCTTTAATCTGCGGATGTGCATGCGTATCGGGCAAACGAGGAATGCGAACCGGTGAACTGGTGCGGCTTTCCGTGGCTACCAATACTGCTTCGTTGGTATAATAGCCTTTCATTTTTTTACCAAAAGCCTGCACTCCTTCCCGCAGGGCATCGGCTACAAAACGCGGTAATACCGAGCCCACATCGGCGGCAGTAATGCCCGGTAAATAAGAACAATCGGGCAAATCGCCGGAAGCTTTGCGTTGCACAAAATCTACCATGCGTTGTGCCGGTGCTACCAACTTGCCGCCACCAGCAGCATACGCTTTACGTTCTACGTATTGCTGCAAATACATCATGCCCAATGGCGATTCCAATACCGACTTCGGCATATCCATCACCTGCGAAAAATCTTTGGAAATATGCGGCACATCATTGAGGCGAACTTCCACTACAGTACCGCTATTAGCATAAGGATTATTGCGTTTGCTGGGGCTCCAGCCATTCACCACAATTTCGCCGGGTGCTGTAGCTGCCGGCGCAATAATACCACCGGGGCACATGCAAAATGAAAACACACCACGGCCCGCAGCCTGGTGCACCAAACTGTAAGAAGCCGGTGGTAAAAACTCGCTGCGAACAAGACAATGATACTGCGCTGCATCAATCACCGTTTGCGGATGCTCAATGCGAACACCCAATGCAAAAGCTTTGGCTTCGATAGCAATGCCCTGCTGATGCAGCATTTGAAAAACATCACGGGCAGAATGCCCGGTGGCCAACAAGCAATGGTCGGCTTTAATCACATCTCCATTGGCCGTTTGCACTGCTGTGAATTGATCACCATCAATATGCAACTTCACTACTTTGCTATTGAAATGCACTTCGCCGCCATGTGCTTCAATCGCTTCACGTATGGCCGTGATGATATGCGGCAATTTGTTGGTACCAATATGCGGATGCGCTTCGTATAAAATGCGTTCATCGGCACCATAGTTTACCAGCAGTTGCAATATGCGGTGTACATCGCCCCGCTTGGTGCTGCGGGTGTAGAGTTTACCATCGCTGTAGGTGCCGGCACCACCTTCACCAAAACAATAATTACTCTCCGCATTTACTTCGCCCTGCTTGTTCATGGCGGCGAGGTCGCGGCGGCGGCTGCGTACATCTTTACCCCGTTCGAGCACAATGGGTTTAATGCCATGCTCCAAACAGCACATGGCGGCAAACAAACCAGCGGGACCTGCGCCTACAATCACCATGCGTTTGTCGGCATGGCGAACATCGTGATGTTGAATGTGCAACGGTGGCCGCTGCTGAAAAGGTTCGTTGATGTATGCCTGCACCTGCAGGTTCATCCAAACGGTTTTGCTGCGGGCATCAATAGATTGGCGGCGGATATAATACCCCGTAACCGCCGAAGCCTTTACACCGGCTTCGGCAGCTATCAGTTGGGTAATGCGTTGTGCATCGGCAGCTTCCTGCGGAAGCACCTTCATGTTGAGGAGCTGTTGCATGTACTCGTGTTAGGTAGTTATCCTAAAAAACGGTGAGAGAATTAGAACGGCAAATCGTCGGCACCCATGTCTGGTGTTGGCGGATCAATAAACTGATCGGGAGCCGAACCTTGTGCGCCAGATTGCACAAAGCCTTCAATACGCCAGGCATCGAGGTTGGTGATGTAGTTTTCACGACCATCTTTCACCCACTTGGTACCCTTGATGTTGAAATGCACTTTTACTTCTTCCCCGTTTTTAAATTTATCGAGCAGGGCAGTTTTGTCCTGCACACACTGAAACTTAATGTAGTTGGTGATGGTTCTGCTGCCGATGTCTTCTGTTTTCTCTACCACAAATTCACGGGTTTTGAAAGTTTCGCTGCGCTGCATCACAGGATAAATGGCGGCAATTTTGCCAGTCAGTTCGTAAGACATGAAATGTTGAAATTTTTGGGCAAGTCCTTTGACAGCTATCAAAAAAACGGGCCTGTTTTAATGGAAAGTTTGGCGCCAAAACTACGGGCATTTTTCATTTTCTATTTTTTATTGAGAAAACAAACCAGAATCAGCTATCCCTATTGATTTGCGCTGCATTTTTGCAGGCTCTTATGAAACAACTGTTCCGCTATTTTTTTATACTGGCATTAGGCTGGCAAAGCTGTGCCCCCTCCTATTATCAGGCGGGCCAAATGGCCTATACCCGATACGACATAAAACCGGGCAAAAAAGACAGCAGCGTACAGCAGCTGATGGCGCCCTATGCGCAGCAAATAAACAGCACCATGACAGCGGTGATTGGCGAACTCACCAGCACCCTCGAAAAAAAGCAAAGCGACAATACCCTCGGTTACTTCATGACCGATGCTTTTTTGAGTGAATCGAAAAAAGTATTTCAACAGCCCGTAGACATTGCGTTGATGAATTACGGTGGTATTCGCACCCCTGCTATGCAAAAAGGCAACATCACCGTAGGCACTATTTACGAACTGATGCCTTTTGATAACCTGATGGTATTGGTAACTATGAGTGGGACAGAATTGCAGCAGCTGCTCAATCATGTAGCTGGCCGTGGTGGCTGGCCCATTAGCGGCGGCAGCTACAACATTCAAAACAAACAAGCGGTGGATGTACGCATTGCTGATGCAGCATTGCAACCCAACAAACAATACACCGTAGCCCTTAGCGATTATGTAGCCAATGGTGGCGATGATTGCAGTATGCTTACCAAATTGAAGCAAATCAACAAAGGCTATTTGCAACGCGATGCCTTGATTGATTATGTAAAAAGCCTGACGGCTGCCGGTAAAAAGCTGGACATACCTGCTGGCAAGCGTGTCAACATTCTCTAATTTTTGCTCAACCCCTTTCGGCTGTTATGAATAGAAGACATTTTTTGACACAATCGACGCTGGCTGCCGGTAGCCTGCTGCTGCCCAACTGGAGCATGGCCGAAGACAACGCCGCACAACAGCTGGTTATTTTACATACCAATGATGTGCACAGCCGCATTGATCCTTTTCCGATGGATGGTGGCCGCAACCAGGGATTGGGCGGCGTGGCCAGTCGTGCTGCTGTGATTAATGAAATACGCAGCCAGCACGAACATGTGTTGCTGCTCGATGCCGGCGATATTTTTCAGGGTACACCCTATTTTAACCTGTACAAGGGCGAACCCGAGATTAAAGCCATGGCCGCCATGCAATACGATGCCTGCACCATGGGCAATCACGACTTTGATGCCGGCCTCGACAATTTTGCTACCCAACTGCAGCATGCATCTTTTCCGGTGCTCGTCAGCAACTACGATTTCTCCGGCACCGCCATGGAATACAAGGCGCTGCCCTACAAAATATTCAAGAAGGGAAGACTGAAAATTGGTGTATTTGGCGTAGGCATTGAGCTGGAAGGATTGGTGCCGGAAAATTTGTATGGCAAAACCATTTACCAGGACCCGATTGTAAAAGCCAATGAAACTGCGGATTTGCTGAAGCGCAAAGAAAAATGTGACATGATCATTTGCCTGAGCCACCTGGGCTACGATTACAGAGGCAGCAAAAAAGTAAGCGATAAAATATTGGCAGCTGAAACGCAGTATATAGACCTGATAATAGGCGGACATACACATACATTTATGGCTGAACCTGAGCGGGTAAAAAACAAACAAGGCAGCGATGTACTCATCAATCAGGTGGGTTTTGGCGGCCTTATTTTGGGTCGCTTAGATTACGTTTTTTCTGACACAAATAAGAAAAAGTTTTTTGGAAGCAAATCGATCTCCATTGCGAAAAAAACTGACATCTAAAAAATTTTTTTTTCAACAGAAAGAGTTGATATTCGCTTTATCCTCATTTATTCACAGTCATGCAGAACAGTATACTGTAAATATGTGACCCAACAACAAAGGATTCTTAGTAACTCTACAAATTGCTATACGAAGAAATGACGAAGACTTGCGAAATAGTTTGGCAAAATTGTCTGGAAATAATAAAGGACATCGTTGATTGGCAACATTTCAAAACCTGGTTCGAACCCATCACTCCCGTTTCACTCAAAAATAAAGTACTCACCATACAGGTACCCAGCCAGTTCTTTTATGAATACATTGAAGAACACTATGTAAACCTGCTGGCAAAAACACTCAAACGTGAACTTGGCAAAGAAGCAAGATTGGAATACCGCATCATGGTAGACAGTGGCAACAGCTCACACCAACCACAAACGGTAGACCTGCCGACCAACAACATCAAATTGTATAATAACAATGTAATGGACTTTCCACTGGTGACGACAAATCCTGTAAAGAATCCATTCGTGATTCCCGGCCTCAAAAAAATTCAGATTGATCCGCAACTGAATCCTACTTACACCTTCGAAAGTTTTATTGAAGGCGATTGTAACCGTGTGGCTCGTCGTGCCGGCAAAACCGTAGCCGATAAGCCCGGCGCCAACTCATTCAACCCGTTGGTAATTTATGGTGGCGTTGGTTTGGGTAAAACACATTTGGCCCAAGCCATTGGCAACGAAGTAAAAAAGCAACACCCCAATAAAGTGGTGCTGTACGTAAGCAGCGAAAAGTTCATCAATCAGTTTCAGGATCACAGCCGAAACAACGCTATCAACGATTTCATACATTTTTATCAACTCATCGATATCCTGATTATTGACGACGTGCAGTTTTTTGCCCGTGCCGAAAAATCACAGGACGCCTTTTTTGCCATCTTCAACCACCTGCACCAGAGTGGCAAGCAGTTGGTACTTACATCAGACAAAGCCCCCAAAGACCTTGACGGTTTGCAGGAGCGTTTGCTGAGCCGTTTCCGCTGGGGCCTCAGTGCCGATTTGCAAATGCCGGACTACGAAACCCGCATTGAAATTCTGGAACGCAAAATGAAAAACGATGGCCTTGATATGCCACGTGAAGTAGTGAAATATCTCGCTTATAACATCAACACCAACATTCGTGAACTGGAGGGTGCTTTGATTAGCCTGCTGGCACAATCATCGCTCAACAAACGCGAAATTGATTTAGAACTGGCGAAGAAAGTATTGCGCAACCACATCAAAACCAGCAGCAAAGAAATTACCATCGAAAACATTCAGAAGATGGTATGCGAATACTTTGATGTGCCTTACGAAAAACTGCAGCAAAAAACCCGGAAGCGGGAAATTGTACAGGCCCGTCAGATTACCATGTACCTCGCAAAAGCTTTCACTAAAAACTCCCTCAAAACCATTGGTGAGCATTTTGGTGGCCGCGACCATACCACTGTTATTCACAGCTGCCAAACTGTGAAAGACCTGATGGATACTGATAGCGTTTTCAAAGAAAACGTACTCGAATTGACGCAGAAAGTGCAACTGGCTGCATTGTAATTGCAACAGCCTTTTCTATAGACCAAGCGGTCGCCTCTTACCGGGGCGACCGCTTTTGTTATGAGCGGTTAATTATGGTTAATGCCTTAAACGTTGCTCATCAGCACCCGTCATTGTATTGTCTCCTAATTAGTACACACAAAAAACAATACCATGAAAAAGACAATGCTCCTGATGCTGCCCTTCTTTGTAGCCATTTTGGCCACTGCGCAACCACCACACCACGCTGGCAAACCTGCCAAAGGCCCCGGTGCCAAAGCAGGTATGGAAATGATGAAAGACATTGACCTGACCGCAGAGCAAAAAGTGGCCATGCAACAGTTGCAAGAGGAAATGCGAAAGCAAATGCAGGCACTCAACAGCAACGAAAGCATTACCGTAAAAGAACAACGTGACCGCAGGGAAGCGTTGCTCAAAAAACACAAAGAAACAATAGACAAACTGCTGACAGCCGATCAGAAAAAACAACTGGCAGACAAACGTGCCAAGGCCCGTGCCAAAGCTGGTGAAATGCAAGCGCAACACCTGGCTAAAATGGCAGACAAGCTGCAACTTAGCACCGAGCAGCTAGCCAAAGTAAAAGCCAGCCATACAACCGTAAAAACGAAAATGGATGCTGTGCTGAAAAACGACAAACTGAGCCGCGAAGAACGCAAAGCCAGCATAGATAAAATCCGGGCAGAACATCAGCAATCTATGGCCGGTATACTCAATGCCGACCAATTGAAACAGTGGAAAGAACTGCGCCAGCAAGGCCCAAGACCTGGTATGCACAAAGGCGGTAAGGGCATGCATCGTCATCATGAAGGCATGCGCAATGGTCCGGCCGCTGCCAAGTAAACAGTAACGTTTCCTTTATTACAGCCGGCTGCATAATGCAGCTGGCTGTTGTTTTACCATACCCTTACCATGGCTGGCCAAAGCCATGTTTGTTTGCTGGCTACAATAGAAGCATCTTTGCAGCACTACACAAAAGCAGCATCCATGGGCAATTTTGATAAATTTTCGAAGAAAGAAATAACCGGCGCCAAAAAGAAAGAGGCTTACAGGCAAGACAAACGTCAGGCCAAACAAGAAACCGCCGCTTTTTTTAAAGCCAAAAAAGCACAACAAAAAAAGGGCAGCATTCCTGTGGATGCCTTTGAAAAGAAAGGGCCGGTTGCTGCTAAAAAAACGGTGGACAAAAAAGCTGTAGACAGCAAAGGCATAAAGCCCGAGTTGAAAATCGGGGCCGCATCAAATAACAGCGCCGTGCCTTTGGAAGATCAGATGCCCCTCAATAAATACCTGGCTCATGGTGGCATTTGCAGCCGCCGCGATGCTGCTGTAATGGTAAAAGAAGGCAAGGTGAAAGTGAACGGGCAAGTGGTACTGGAACCCGCCTATAAAGTGCAGCCCGACGATATCATTATTGCCAATGGCAAAAAAGTACAACGCATAAAAAACCTGGTGTACATCCTCCTGAACAAACCCAAAGATTTCATTACCACTGCCAGCGACGATAAAGGCCGCAAAACAGTGATGGACATTATAAAAACGGCTACCACAGAGCGGGTGTATCCCGTAGGCCGGCTCGACAGAAATACAACGGGCGTTATGCTGCTCACCAACGACGGCGATCTGGC
>JADLHL010000064.1 GCA_020848815.1 Chitinophagaceae bacterium
CCTGTGCAGCCTACAGTTACATTAGCACTACCTCTGTTGGCAGAGTTAAAGCTGTTACCAACGGCTACTCCATTGCTAGGCAAACAAACTTTCAAAGTAGCATCGTCAGTAATGGGTTGGAACCCGTAGTTCTGAGTGTTCAATCTTCCGCTTGGGCCAAACAAACCAAAGCAACCAGCACCAGGTCCCATTCTCATTACGTTTTGTTGATTATTTTCCTCATACACACTTGTCTCTACTGCGGCACCTTGTGCCATTTCAATGAAAGAAGTGCTACGTGTAACCAAGGAGTTGCTTGTCAGCTGTCCACCATTTACCAGTGTAAATCCATCTCCGTTCATAGTAAGTGTGCCGTTGATAATGAGGCGACCTGTAGCACCGATGAACAGGCGAGAGCTTGAATTCATTTGAAGATTACCATTGATAGTTACAGTGCCGTACACCCGAAGATGGCTGCCATTGTTGAGGGTCAACGCTCCGTTTACTGTCATGCTACCGCCGTTGGCAACAAAAGCGTTTGAACCACCGTTGTATTGAATATTTCCTGGCAGGGTTGCAGTAGCATTTTGATCAACAACAAATGTGGAGCCGTTATTGAAAACAGCACTGCTAAATGTCATATTACCCGACTTGGCTACAAAAGTGGCTGCACTATTGTTTAAGTTAAGGCTCAGGTTATTAGCGTTTCCGCTTCTGCTTGTAAGACCCGCATTGTTGAATGTAAATGATTCACCGTTGCTTACAGTACTGGTGCTTACTACTGGAAAGTTGAAAAAATATTCAGCAGGGGCAAGTCGAATGCCAAGCGCTGCCCAGCTTCCTTCCATTTCTGTCATACGTGCAGAATTATCATAAGTATTCAATGCATAGCTAATGCCTACACTGAGGTCTTCGTTGGATTCTTCTGCTGTAGAAAGCATACGCCATCCGGTTTCTTCTTCACCATCAAAGTCATTTCTGTTTGTAGCAAATATGCCTAACATGGCTGTGCCTGCAAAGTCAATGGTACTGCCTACTGTTATGGTAGCCGTGCTTGAGGTACCCGTAGAGGAAGAGATACCAGCAATTGCGTCGCTTGCGTTAGTACCAGTAACTTCTACTCCAATTAGTTCCAGCACTTGTATGGTTGCACTACGTCTTTCTTGTCCATTGCCAGATCCCGGGAAGTTCACTCTGAACGAACCTGCTGTTACATTATTGCCAGTATAAGCTCTATATACTGTTAGCCATCGGCTATTCCCGGCATATTGCATAGATGACACTTGAGTCCATGTAAGCCCATTGCCAGTGGCACCACTTGGCGCTGCAACGCTGTTGCCACTATTGGCCGTCCCATGGCTATTGGTTACAACTGCCAACAATACGGCACCTGCTCTTGGAGTATAACTGTCCGATTGAAAGGAGAATCCGTTGGAAGATGATTCTTGTCGGTCGAGCAGGCGAACACCAATTTGCGCCTGTACACTTGCTCCGGTAAATGATATAAGGAGAAATAAAAGCGTTGTTCGAACAGCCAATCTTTGCTTGAGCATGCTTGCATTAGGCGCATAAAGGCCCCAATGCTCCAGCAGCATTCTCAGGTTCTGCATTCTAAAAGTGTTTTGTCCGCACCGGATACCGTTTGTCCGGAAAAGGGATGATTAAGGTTGGTCGGGGGATATTAATCAGATCTAGGGTGAGGGTAACGATAAGGGTGTAGTGGAGAAAGTGTCAGGGTGTAGAATACTACCCGGTGTGTCATGTAGTATTTATACGGCAAAATTCTATGTTGCAACTTGAATGGCCAAATATTCGGCCTTCAAATTTTGACATATGTCAAAATTTAACAGTTGCGGACCGCAACTAAATTGGTTAAGTGACACAGGTTTTCCCGCTTTTTTTCGCCCCTTTTCATTTTCCCGCACAGCTGTGTACAAATAGCAATTTTCTAAATCATTGAATTACAGTGAATTTGTTGGAGCCAGCCACTATGTAATTGCTATATATCAGGCATATCCACAGGTTATGCACAGCTATCCACAGCTTATTCTATTGTAAACTGTCCAAAATGGCCCCAAACCCTTGCTGCCAAAGGGTTTCGTGTTGTGGAAAAGTGGGGGATTTTCATTTAGTGTTAGAAAGTGGGAAAAAATGTTATTTTGTGTAACCAAGTGGTAAAACATTCAAATGGCAGGATTTCTCGGAGAATATGAAGCAACGGTAGACGCCAAAGGGCGTTTTCTGTTACCTGCCGGCCTCAAAAAACAGATGCCGGAGGGCACCACTACGCTGGTGATCAACCGGGGTATGGATGAATGCCTGTGGATGTACCTGCTTGATGACTGGAAAAAAGTAGAAGACCGCCTCCGCGAAGTGAACCCTTACGACAGCCGTGAAAACCGGATGGTGCGCAAAGCCCTCATAGCCGGTGCCGTGTATGTAGAGTTCGATTCTGCCGGCCGTCTCAACTTGTCCAAAATCCTGTCTGAGTACGCTGGTCTCGAAAAAGACATCGTACTGGCGGGTGATATTGACAAAATCGAGATCTGGGATAAAACCAAATACAATAAGCTCTTTGAATCACTGACTCCTGAAAAACTCAGTGGTATGGCTTCGGCAATTTTAGGTAGCGGTTCTTCCACTCAGGGCTAAAAGCAACGGGTATGGGAAAGAAACAACGCCAACAGGATGCCGACGCTGCCAGCAACGCAGCCGAAATGGGGGGCAATAGCTACCACATTCCGGTGTTGCTGAAAGAAACCATTGAAGCCCTCAACATACGCCCCGACGGGGTTTATGTGGATTGCACTTTTGGCGGTGGCGGTCATAGCCGTGCCATTCTTAGTCAGCTGGGCCCCAAGGGCAAGCTCATCGCCTTCGACCAGGATGCGGACGCCGCGGCCAACCTGCCCGCCGATCCCCGCATTTTGTTTGTGCCAGAAAACTTCCGCTACATGCACCGTTTTTTACGGTTACACGGTGCATTGCCTGTGGATGGCGTACTGGCCGACCTGGGTGTGAGCAGCCATCAGTTTGACGAAGCCAGCCGGGGTTTCAGCTTCCGTTTCGATGCGGAGCTAGACATGCGGATGGACCAACGCCAGCCCAAAACTGCAGCTACTATTATAAATGAATACAATGCTGCAGCCCTGCAAAACATGTTTTCCATGTATGGCGAAGTGACCAATGCCCGCACCCTTGCTGCAGCCATTGTGCAAGAGCGAAGCAAAAGGCCGCTGCAAACCATTCAGGATTTACTGACGGTGCTGGAGCCGCTGGCCAAAGGAAACCCCAACCGGTATTACGCACAGGTTTTTCAAGCCATCCGCATAGAAGTAAACGAGGAGCTGGCCGTGCTGAAAGAGTGGCTGGAGCAATTGCCTCAGGTGCTAAAGCCCTGTGGAAGAGTGGCAGTCATCACTTTCCACTCGCTGGAAGACAGACTGGTAAAACTGTTTCTGCGAGACGGAACATTCAGCCGCGAAGCAGATCCGATTTACGGACACAGCAGCGCTTCTCCATTTGAGCTCATTAGCAAAAAGCCCATAGAAGCCAGTGCTGAAGAGGTAAAAATGAACGACAGAAGCAGAAGTGCCCGACTAAGGGTAGCTGCTATGAAAGAAGGAGCAAAGTGAACAAAGCAAGAACTGAAACAACATTACTAACCCTGTAACACAAACGAAACGAGTGCAAGAAACGGCCGCCGGACAAAAACCAGCCAAAACAAATTGGCGCAAATGGCTGCAAGGCCAATGGATGGTACAACATGTGCCCTTCATCTTTTTCCTCGCCATACTTGCCGTACTCTATATCGGAAACGGGCACTACGCCGACAATAACATTCGCAATACCGGCAAAGCTACCCGAGAACTGAAGCAACTGCAATACCACTACAAAACATTACAAGCCGAACTGATTTACCGAAGTAAAGAAAGCGAGTTGGCCAAAGCCGTAGAGCCGCTCGGATTACAACGAAGTATGGAGCCACCTGCTCAACTACGTACCGATTCGCTGCAAACATCTTCCAATCCCCCGACGCCATAGATTTAAAGCATTTACTGATTCAACTGAACCGCCACTTTCATGGAAACCAAAAAAGAAATACTCACCCGCACCTACATCGTATTCCTGGTGTTGGTAGGAGTATGTCTTTTTGTATTGGTCAAAGTGGCCTATATACAGTTGGCGCAAGGAAAGTACTGGCGCAGCATGGCCGATAGTGCCCATATTCGTTTTGAATCTATTGCTGCAGAGCGGGGCACTATTTACAGCGAATCCGGTGAAGTGCTCAGTACTTCAGTTCCAGAGTTTGATATCTATATCGATTTTCAAGCCGATGGGTTGATTGAAAAAGAAGGTCAGCTCTATCATCAGTATGCCGATTCTTTGTCTATTGGTTTGGCCAAACTCTTCAAAGACCGTACAGTAAAAGAGTACAAAAAACTGCTTGATAAAGGCTTCCGCAGCAAAGACCGCTTTGTGTTGCTTAAGCGGAAAATTTCATTTGCCGACTACGAAGACCTCAAGCAATTGCCCTTGGTAAAACTGGGAAAAAACAAAAGCGGTTTCATAGCAGTAGTGCGGATGAAACGCCTCTATCCTTATAAGTTGCTGGCCAACCGTACCATTGGGATTGCCCGTGAAAACAACAAAGTAGGGCTGGAGAAAAAATATGACCAATACCTGGGTGGTACCGATGGCAAACGCCTCGTACGCTACATCGCCGGTGGTGCAGGTGTACCCATTGAAGGTACAGATCAGGAGCCTCAAGATGGTAGTGATGTGGTGACAACGCTGGATGTAAACATTCAGGAAATAGCACAGCAGGCATTACAGAAAATGATGGTGGAAAATGAAGCACTGCGTGGCACCTGCATTGTGATGGAAGTAAAAACCGGAAAGGTAAAAGCGATAGCCAACCTAGGCCGGCAAAGCGATGGCAACTACTGGGAAGATTACAACTATGCACTCTCTGCCAGTGAGCCCGGCTCTACCTGGAAGCTGGTAACGCTGATGGCTGTGTTGCAAGACAAAAAAGTAACATTGAACAGCATTGTAGATTTAGAAGGTGGACGTTGGCCAGTGGCTGGTCAGGTAGTTTTTGATAGTGAAGTACACGGCATGCATGCAGCTACCATTCAGCAGTCATTTGAAAAGAGCAGCAACGTGGGCATGGCCAAGTTGACCTACTATCATTACGGCAATAAGCCCTCTGAATTTTTGCAACACTTGCACAACTGGCGTATGGATTCAATTACAGGTATTGATTTACCCGGTGAATCTCGCCCCAATATTTATAAGCCTGGCAGTCGCCACTGGAGCAATACCACATTGCCATGGATGGGCTTTGGCTACAACCTCACCATTACGCCCATGCATACAGCCATGCTCTACAACGCTGTGGCCAACGGTGGCAGAATGATGAAACCTTATGTGGTAAATGCTTTGCTGAGAGATGGTAAAATAGTGCAGCAATACGAGCCCGTTGTATTGAATGCACAGATAGCCGACCTCGAAGTAATTGCTCAGGTTCGCCAAAGCCTGGAAGGCGTAGTGCTGAATGGTACAGGACGTGGAATGAAAACCGATGCGTACACTTTCGCCGGCAAAACAGGTACCTCATTGGTAGCCGACAAAGGCATCACTTACGCCGATAAAATGTACCAGTCTTCGTTTGCCGGTTATTTTCCTGCCCACGATCCGCAGTACACCATTGTAGTGGTGATTCGCAACAAGGCGCATGCTGCTAAGTTTTACGGTGCTTCTGTAGCAGGACCTGTGTTCCGCGAAGTAGCTGACCGCATTTATGCCACGCATTTATTCAAGCAACCACAGGTGCAACCCGGCAAAGCAGATAGTACTTCTTTTCAACTCTATGCACGTCAGCAAACGCTGAAAAAATTGGCTGGCTTTTTTGGCTGGCGCATGAGCGACAGTAGTGCCAACAGCATGGTGGCCTTGTTTGAAAATAGCGCCGGCAAAGGAAAGATTTTACGCAGCGCAGATAAACAAGATGCGGCGATGCCTCCTCTGCAAGGGGTGGGATTGAAAGACGCACTGGCTGTGTGTGAAGAAAAAGGATTGATGGTAACGGTTGCAGGCAGGGGCAAAGTAGTGGCACAATCAATATTACCCGGAACACCCATCAGCAAAGGACAAACCATTCATCTACAATTGAACTAAACAAGTGAAAACGCTTCGCAACATATTACATGAAGTTGAGGTGCTGCAGCTTACCGGCAACGCCGATCAGTCTGTGGCTGGTTTGGCTATTGATAGCCGTAAAGTGAAGTCTGGCTTTTTGTTTGCGGCTATTGTAGGCTGGCAGCAAGATGGTCACCAGTACATCAATACAGCCATTGCAAATGGTGCTACCGTTGTATTGTGTAGCACTTTGCCCTCAACGCTGGAAGAAGCAGTGACCTATGTGTTGGTAAAGAATACATCTGAAGCACTGGCGATTGTTGCCAATGAATTTTTCAATCATCCATCTGCAGCAGTAAAGCTGGTGGGTGTAACAGGCACCAACGGAAAAACAACGGTTGCTACATTGCTGTATCAACTGTTTACTGCATTGGGCTACAAATGCGGCCTTATTTCCACCGTTAAAAATTTGATTGGAGATGAAGCGTACACCGCAGAACATACCACGCCCGATGCCATCAGCCTCAATGGTTTGATGCGGACGATGGTAGATGCGGGTTGCACTCACGTGTTCATGGAATGCAGCAGCCATGCTATTCATCAGCATCGCATTACTGGTTTGCATTTCGATGGCGCCTTGTTTACCAACATCACCCACGACCACCTCGATTATCACAAAACATTTGATGAGTACATCCGGGTGAAGAAAGCCTTCTTCGATGGTTTGTCTGCCGATGCATTTGCGATTAGCAATGCAGATGACAAACGCGGAACCATCATGCTGCAAAACTGCAACGGACGCCGCTTGATGTATGCGCTGAAAACAGCAGCTGACTTCAAAGGAAAGATTGTAGAAAACAACCTGACAGGGTTGGTGATGGATATCAATGGTCGTGAAGTACACTTCCGCATGATTGGCGAGTTCAATGCTTATAACCTGCTGGCCGTGTATGGTGCTGCTGTAAACCTGGGCGAAGATGCCGATCAGGTGCTGGCGGTGCTCAGCAATTTGCATGGTGCTGAAGGCCGTTTTGATTATACCGTTTCAGCCAATGAAAAAGTAATCGGCATTGTAGACTATGCACATACGCCTGATGCATTGCTAAATGTACTGGCGACCATTAAAAAATTGCAGCAGGGCAATGAGCAGGTGATTACAGTAGTTGGCTGTGGTGGCGACCGTGATAAAACCAAACGACCACTGATGGCTGCTGCGGCTTGTGAATACAGCACCAAAGCCATTTTGACCAGCGATAATCCACGCACAGAAGACCCGCAGGAAATTTTGAACGACATGCTGCGGGATATGAAGAGTGAGCATAAACGCAAGTGCGTGGTGATTGCCGATAGAAGGGAAGCAATTCGTACAGCCATCATGTTGTCTCAACCCGGAGATATCATTTTGGTAGCCGGTAAAGGCCACGAAAAATACCAGGATATCAACGGAGTGAAACATCACTTCGACGACAAAGAAGAACTCATCAACAACTTTCAGGAACTCAGTAAATAATTAACAACCGAACAACCAACCAGCTATGCTCTACCACCTGTTCAATTGGCTTCACAGCGAGTTTGACCTTTCGGGTGCCGGACTGTTTCAGTTCATCACCTTTAGGGTGGCGTTGGCTGTTATGTTGTCGTTGGTAATCACCACCGTTTTTGGAAAACGCATCATCAAGCGTTTGCAAAACATGCAGGTGGGCGAAGCGGTACGTGAGCTCGGTTTGCCCGGCGAAGTTGACAAAGCCAATACACCAACCATGGGTGGCTTTATTATTTTGCTGGCCATTTTGGTGCCCACTTTGTTGTTTGCCAAAATTGAAAACATCTACATCATACTCATGCTGCTCGTAACGGTATGGTGTGGAATGATTGGTTTTATTGACGACTACCTGAAACTCCGTGCCAAGCGGATAGCGAAGGCAAAAGGTATCCAGTATAAGAAAGCCGATGCCGATGGTTTGGCTGGTAAGTTTAAAGTAGCCGGACAAATTGGCTTGGGCTTGATTGTTGGCGCCACCTTGTACTTCAACCAATCGGTAGTAGTAGAAAGAGAAGTGGTGGGCACTAGTCAACAGGTAGTGCTTCAATCCAAAGAACGTTTGGTAGGTGAAACCGTAAAAATTATTGATGGTGAAGAACACCGTTTTGTAAAAGTACAAACGCCTATCACTACCATTCCTTTTGTAAAAGGACATGAATTCAACTACGCCAAGTTGCTGCCAAAAACATGGGAAGATTACACGTACATCTTGTACATCATTGTAGTCATCTTCATCATTACAGCGGTTAGCAATGGTTCTAACATTACAGATGGTTTGGACGGATTGGCCACCGGTGTGTCGGCAATCATCGGTGCTGTATTAGGTTTGTTTGCGTACACAAGTGGTAACATTCGCTTCGCCGAGTACCTCAATATTATGTACATCCCCAACCTAGGTGAACTCTCCATTTTCATTGGAGCTTTCATTGGTGCATGTGTGGGTTTCCTGTGGTACAATGCTTATCCCGCACAAGTATTCATGGGTGATACAGGTAGCCTTGCATTGGGCGGCATCATTGCTTCGTTGGCCATCATTGTTCGAAAGGAATTACTCATTCCCATTTTCTGTGGTGTATTCCTCATTGAAAATCTGAGTGTGATTCTGCAGGTATCCTACTTCAAATACACCAAACGAAAATACGGTGAGGGGCGGCGCATTTTTCTCATGAGTCCGCTACATCACCACTACCAAAAACTCGGCTACCACGAAAGCAAGATTGCGGTGCGGTTCTGGGTTATCACACTCATTCTGGCCATCTTCTCAGTGATTACACTCAAAATGCGATAAACGAAATTGGGTAAACAACTCATCATATTAGGTGCAGGCGAAAGCGGTGTTGGGGCAGCCATATTGGCGAAGGCCAAAGGATACGACGTGTTTGTATCTGATGGTGGGGCCATCAGCAAACCTTACGAGGCTGAATTGGTGCAGCATGGTATTGCCTACGAAGCAGGTTCGCACAACATGGAGCGGATACTGCAGGCAGATGAAGTAGTGAAGAGCCCCGGCATTCCGGAGAAAGCTGCCGTAGTAAAAGCCATTCGTGCCAAAGGCATCCCGGTGATTAGCGAAGTGGAATTTGCTTACCGCTACAAAGGCGATAGCAAAATCATCGGCATCACAGGTAGCAATGGAAAAAGTACAACCACCTCACTCATCTATGCTATTTGCAAAGCTGGTGGATTGGATTGTGCACTGGTGGGCAATATCGGTTATTCCATTGCCCGTCAGGTAGCCATCGATCCAAAGCCTTTGTATGTAGCCGAAATCAGCAGCTTTCAGCTGGATGATATCGTTACGTTTCGACCTGACATTGCCGTGTTGGTGAACATCACCGAAGACCATCTCGACCGTTATAACTATCAATTTGAAAACTATATCAATGCGAAGTTTCGCATCACCGAAAATCAGCAGCCGGGTGATTATTGCATCTACTGCGCCGACGACGAAGTAACCGTAGCTAACCAACATAAATTCTGTAACCTAACTAACCTATTGCCATTTACCATGAAAAAAGAAGTACGCCAGGGCGCTTATATCAAAGACGAGGAGATGCTCATAAAAGTAAAGGAACAAGAAGTAAGGATGAGTATTCACGACTTCGCATTGAAAGGAAAACACAATCAATACAATACTATGGCTGCGGGGATTGCTGCAACGGTGCTGGACATCAGGAAGGACAAGATTAGAGAAGCCATTCAAACATTCGAAAGTCTTGAGCATCGCATGGAGCCCGTAGCTACCATTCGTGGTGTAGAATACATCAACGATAGTAAGGCTACCAACATCAACAGTACGTGGTATGCATTGGAAAGCATGACTAAACCTACGGTTCTCATTTTGGGTGGTGTAGATAAAGGCAATGACTACACCGTGATTGAAGATTTGGTTACAGAAAAGGTAAAAGCAATTATCTGCATGGGTGTAGACAATGCTAAAATACATGAAGCGTTTGCAGGTAAGGTACCAGCAATTGTAGATGCAGATAGTGCAAAGGCAGCGGTGATGGCAGCGTACAAACTGGCAGAGAAAGGTGACGCAGTATTGCTCTCACCTGCATGTGCCAGCTTCGATTTGTTTAAGAACTACGAAGACCGCGGAACACAATTTAAAATGGCCGTAAAAGAACTGTAATTGGGCGCCTGGAAAAACATATCGGATGAACTGAACCTGGGAGATTTCTCAGCAGGTAAGCTCTTGTTGCTGTCGGGCAAAACCCGTGGCGACCGGGTGATCTGGAGCATCGTGGCCGTACTGGTAGTCATCAGTTTGCTGGCCGTGTACAGCTCCACCGGATCGCTGGCATACAAGCAAAACAAGGGCAATACCGAGTATTATCTTTTCCGTCAGATTACGTTTATTGTAATAGGTGTTGGTGTTATTTACTTCACCCACTTGGTTGATTACCGTTTCTTCAGCAAAGTGGCGTTGTGGTTGTACATCGCTTCCATTCCGCTCTTGCTGTATACCTTGTTGTTTGGTGCCAATCTCAATGAAGCAAACCGTTGGATTAAGCTGCCATTAATCAACCTCACTTTTCAAACTTCTGATTTTGCACGTCTGGCTTTGTTCATGTATTTGGCAAGACAAATCAGTCGCAAGCAAAATGTCATTACTGATTTTAAGAAGGGCTATCTGCCCATGTTGTTGCCCATTGGCATTACCTGTTTGCTCATTGCACCGGCCAACCTCAGTACTTGTTTGCTCACTGGTGCCACGGGTTTGTTGGTGTTGTTTATGGGCCGTGCTTCTATCAAGCATTTGTTGTTGACTGTCGGCATTGCTGCTATTCCTGTGGTGATGCTGATTGCTGCTGCTGTGTTTACACACAAGTCGGAAGCAGCAACCGTAGCTGCGAATAACGAAAGCGGAGTGGTGCAGAATATCCGCAAGCAAGGCCGGGTAGGTACATGGGTAAGCCGCATTCAGGATTTTATATATGCCGAAGGTGATGCCGTTCCATATCAGGTGCAGCAAGCCAAAGTGGCCATTGCCAAAGGCAGCTGGATTGGTCTTGGCCCCGGCAATAGTGAGCAGCGCAATTTCTTACCCCATCCTTACAGCGATTTCATTTACGCCATTATCATTGAAGAGTATGGATTCTTGGGTGGAATGCTGATGGTGTTTTTGTACCTCGCATTTCTCTACCGCTGCATTCGTATTGTGGGCAAATGTCCTTATGCATTCGGAACGTTTCTGGCGTTGGCACTTGGTGTTACGTTGGCCATTCAGGCCATCAGCAACATGGCGGTCAACGTAAATATAGTGCCCGTTACAGGTGTTACCCTGCCCCTCGTAAGTATGGGTGGTACATCCTTTTTGTTCACTTGTTTTTCTATTGGCATCCTGCTCAGCATTGCCCGCAATATTGAGCAACTCGAAGGCAAGGAAGAACCAACAAAAGCGGAGGTGGCATCATGAGTAAGGCAAAAATCATAATAGCTGGCGGCGGTACTGGCGGACATATTTTTCCTGCAGTGGCCGTAGCAAAAGCCATCAAAACATTACAGCCCGATGCCGACATTTTGTTTGTTGGCGCCAAGGGTAAAATGGAAATGGAAAAAGTGCCGCAAGCTGGTTTCAATATTGAAGGATTGGACATCGCTGGTTTCAACAGAACGCATCTGTGGAAGAACTGGTCGTTGCCATTCAAACTCATCCAAAGTTTTTGGCAGGTGCGTAGCATCTTTAAACGCTTTCAGCCTACAGCTGCTTTTGGTGTTGGTGGTTACAGCAGTTTTCCGGTGCTGAAACTGGCACAGCAAAAAGGCATTCCCACTTTCCTGCATGAGAGCAATGCCTTTGCAGGAAAGGCCAATCAGATGCTGGGTAAAAATGCCAGCAAAGTGTTTGTAGCAGGTGCCGGCATGGAAAAATTCTTTCCTGCCAGCAAGCTGATGATTACGGGCAATCCGGTGCGCAAAGAAATTGCGGCTCCTCAAAAAGATGCCGCTGCAGCCCGCCAGCAGTTTGGCTTGCAGCCCAATGTGCCAGTGGTATTAATCATCGGCGGCAGCCTGGGAGCAAGAAGCATCAATCAGGCTATCGAACATAACCTGCCTGCATTGCTGCAATCGGGTTGGCAGGTGATATGGCAAACAGGTAAGTTGTTTGCAGCTGAAGCGAAAGCAGCCGTAGCCAACAACCCACAAGTGTGGACCAGTGCTTTTATTGAAGACATGAGTGCTGCCTATGCAGCAGCAGATATAGTAGTGAGCAGGGCAGGCGCCATGAGTGTAGCAGAACTGTGCATTGTAGCCAAGCCTGCTGTGTTTGTGCCTTTTCCTTTTGCAGCAGAAGACCACCAAACGGCCAACGCTATGCAATTGGTAAATGCCGGTGCTGCAGCTATTGTAGCCGATGCCGATGCCCAACAAACATTGGTGCCTACCGTACTCGAACTCATGCACAACCAACACACACGAAACCACATGCAGCAGCAACTGAAGCACCTGGCCAGGTTGGATGCTGATACCATTATTGCTAAAGAGATATTGAACACGATACATGCTATCGCTTAAAGACATACAACGCATCTACTTCATCGGTATCGGTGGTATTGGCATGAGTGCCATTGCCCGCTTCTTCCTGCACAAAGGCGTGGTAGTGAGTGGATACGATAAAACCGAAACCACACTCACCAAACAGCTGAGTGAAGAAGGTGCATTGATTCATTATACAGATGAAATAGCGCTGCTGGACAAAGACGTTCAACTCGTAGTGTACACGCCAGCCATTCCTGCTCAGCACGAAGAGCTGAACTGGTACCGCAACAATGGCTATACAGTAGTGAAGCGCAGCGATATTTTGCAAATCATTACTGCCGATAGTTTCAATATCTGCATTGCCGGTACGCATGGCAAAACCAGCATCAGCACTATGGTGGGCCACTTGCTGCGCCACACGGAGTATGGTTGCAATGTGTTTTTGGGCGGTGTGTCTGTCAACTACGGCACCAACTTCTGGGGCAGTGAAAACAACGTGTGTGTAGTAGAAGCCGATGAGTTCGACAGAAGCTTTCACAAGCTGTCGCCCGATATCGCTGCCATCACATCAATGGATGCCGATCACCTCGATATCTACGGAACGGTAGAAGCCATGGAAGACGCTTTTGTGGAGTTTGCACAACGCATTAAATCAGCTGGTGTACTCATTCGCAAAAAGCAATTGAAGCGGTTGGATGAAGCACCCATTCAACGGCAGCTCACCTATAGTTTGATTAACGAACTGCATACGCATGAGTGTGGCGACGATTGCCACAGCCATGATGATATACCGGCTGATATTCATGCGGACAACATTCGCATTGAGCAAGGCGGTTATTTGTTTGATGCATACGTGGCTGGTCAGTGGATTCGCAATGTGCAGCTGAATATTGGCGGCATGCACAATGTAGAAAACATGCTGGTGGCCATTGCAGTAGCGAAAATGCTGCGCATTGCCGATGATAAAATCATTGCTGCAGTAGCTGATTACAAAGGGGTGAAGCGTCGCTTTGAATACCTGTGGAATAATCAATCGACCGGTACACAAGTAGCTATCGATGATTATGCGCATCATCCCGAAGAATTGCGGGCATTGCTCAACAGTGCCAAACAATTGTATCCTGCACTCGCCATGACGATCGTGTTTCAGCCGCATTTGTTTAGCCGCACCAAAGATCATGCAGCTTCATTTGCCGAAGTGCTGAGCATTGCTGACCGTGTAGTGTTGTTGCCTATTTATCCGGCGAGAGAATTGCCGATGCCCGGTGTAACGAGTGAGCTCATTGCAGCAGGTATGCCCAAGGATAAAGTACAGGTATTGACGAAAGAAGAATGGATGGCCGATTTAGATATTCATCAACCCGAAATGCTGGTAACAGCAGGTGCTGGTGACATAGACACATTACTGCCATTGGTAAAAGAAAAACTGTATCACAGCAATTGAGTAAAAGAAAAATATATCGCATACTGGGCAACACAGTTTGGTTGCTGCTGATAGCAGGAGTTGTTGTGCTCATGTTTACCAGCATGCAGGTACGTGAAACAAAACCATGTGCCGGTGTTATCATCAATATCGATGCTGTAGAAGGCAAAATCTTTATTGAAGAGAAAGACGTACGCAACATGCTGGCAGCATCAGTAGGTGGCAACCTGAAATCTGATATCCATCAGTTTGATTTACGCAAAATGGAAGAGCGACTGCGTAAAGAAATCTGGATACAAGATGCGCAGTTGTATGTAGACAATGAAGCGGTGTTGCATGTGAATATTCAGGAGCGGGTACCGCTGGCCAGAATTTTTGATACGCAAGGTTCTACTTTCTATATAGACAGCGCAGGCATGCAGTTGCCCATCAGCCGCAGCGACCGTGCCGAAGTGCCTGTGTTCACTGGTTTGCCGGCGTTGAACAACAACAATAAAGCATTGCACAAGCAAGCCATTGGAGCAGTCTTAAAAGTGGTGGCCGCTATGCATCAAGATGAATTTTGGGATGCGCAGGCTGCACAAATTGAGTACATGCCGGGCAATCGATTTGAGTTGTATCCTGCCATCGGTTTTCATACGGTAGACTTGGGCGATACCAGCGATATGAAAAACAAACTGCAACGCTTGAAACTGTTTTACCAGCAGGTAATGGCGAAGCAACCCATTGATGCGTATTCACGGATTAGTGTGGCTTTCAAAAATCAAATTGTGGCATCGAAAGGCGCCGACAGTTTGCGTAGTGTAGATGCCGCACAGGCATTGAAACTTTTCAATCAGTTGGTAGAGCAAAGCAAGAATGAAGTGAATGCTACCGCTATTGAAATGACTGCCGGACAAGGACGGATTGTACAAGAAGCAGAAACCGGTATCAAAACAGAATTGCCGGCAACAACCAACAACAAAACACCTGCTGCCAACAATAAACCCATCACACCAAAAAACAATGATTCAGTCAAAACCCCGAAAGCGATTTTATCACCCAACAATAACAACAACTAAAACACGATCTATATGAGTAACACGAATCCCATCATTGTAGGCCTTGATATAGGCACTACCAAAATTGCTGCTATTGCCGGCCGCAAGAATGAGTATGGAAAGCTGGAGATTCTTGGCTTTGGTAAAGCCAGCTCCAACAACTCAGTTCAGCATGGCCAGGTACTCAACATCGACAACGCTGTGTTGGCGGTAAAAGAAGCCATGGCCGCTTGTCGCCAGAGCAACCCCAGCCTCAACATCAGCGAAGTGTATGTGGGCATTGCCGGCCATCACATCAAAAGCTTGCAAACCCGTGGCGACCTCGTTCGTCAGGAAATGGAAATGGAAATTTCTCAGGCTGATGTAGACAAGCTGATTGCTGATCAGCGCAAAACTTACATCCCTGCAGGCGATCAAATTATCGACGTTATTCCGCAAGAATTCAACGTAGATAATTTCCAGAATATTAAAAATCCTATTGGCTACAGTGGCGTAAAACTGGGTGCCAATTTTCATATCATCACTGGTGATAAATACGCTATCCGTAACATCACCCGTGCTGTAAACCGCAGCGAACTCAGCATCAAAGACATTGTGCTGCAGCCTCTCGCTTCTGCCGATGCTGTTATGTGTGATCATGACCTCGAAGCAGGTGTGGCCATCCTCGACATTGGTGGCGGTACCAGCGACCTCGCTGTTTTTCACGAAGGCATACTGAAGCACACTGCGGTGATTCCTTTTGGTGGCGAAAACATCACCAACGATATCAAAACCGGATTGGGTGTACTCAAGAGCCAGGCCGAAGCCATGAAGGTGCAGTTTGGTAGTGCGCTGAGTCAGGAAGCAAAGGCCAATGCCATCATTACCATCCCCGGTATTCGTGGCATGCAGCCCAAGCAGGTTGGTGTAAAAACCTTGTCGCAAATCATTCAGGCCCGCATGAGTGAAATTCTCGACTTCGTGATTTATCACCTCAAGCAGGTAGGCATGGACAACAAGCAGCTCAATGGCGGCATCATCCTTACCGGTGGTGGTTCGCAGCTCAAGCACTTGTTGCAGCTCACCGAATATCAAACCGGTTTGAATGCCCGCATTGGTTACCCCAACGAGCATTTGAGCAGTGGTTACATTGATGAGCTGACCAAGCCAATGTATGCTACCTGTATTGGTTTGATTTTAAAAGGCTACTCAGATTTCGAACGGAAGAAGAAAGAATTCGTGACTTCGAATGCTGAGTTTTCGATTAAAGTACCCGAGCAGTTTAAAGCACCGGAAGTGACTATCATTGCCGACGAGTTTCCTGAAGAAACACCAGTGCCTCCTGCCACCATGGAAGGTCGCAAGAGCATCTGGGATAAGCTCAAGGATTCGATCTACGACATTTTCAAAGAAGAGGACGATACAGAATTAAAATAATCACCTCCCCATATATCCATTCGTTTTTTACTTACTAACCCGCCTGTGAAGAAGGCAACAAAAAACAAACATTATGATCCACTTTGATATGCCCCAGGAAAAGTCCAACATCATCAAGGTTTTAGGTTTTGGTGGTGGTGGCGGCAATGCGGTGAACCACATGTTTCGGCAGCAAATTCAGAATGTTGATTTCATCATTTGCAATACCGATGCACAAGCATTGAACAGTTCACCCGTTCCGTATAAAATTCAGTTGGGCCCACACCTCACACAAGGTTTGGGTGCAGGTGCCAATCCTCAAGTTGGTAAAGAAGCTACTGAAGAAAGCCTCGAAGAAATTCGCCGCATTCTCGAAAGCGATACCAAGATGGCTTTTATCACTGCCGGTATGGGTGGTGGTACAGGTACTGGTGGCGCACCAACTGTAGCCAGAATTTGTAAAGACCTTGGCATTCTTACCGTTGGTATTGTTACCACGCCTTTTCAATTTGAAGGTCCCAAGCGTATGGCCCAAGCCCGCAAAGGCATTGAAGAATTGAAAGAGCATGTAGATACATTGCTGGTGATCAGCAACGATAAACTGCGCAGTCAGTTTGGCAACCTGAAAATGAAAGAAGCATTTTCAAAAGCCGATGATGTTTTGACTACTGCGGCTCGTTGTATCACCGATGTGATCAACGCCAACGGTCACATCAACGTTGACTTTGCCGACGTGTGTACTGTAATGCGCAATGGTGGTGTGGCCATCCTTGGTAGTGCTACTGCCGCTGGTGAAAACCGTGCCATCAAAGCCATCGAAGCTGCTACTAATTCACCATTGCTCAACGACAATGACATTCGCGGTGCCAAATGGATTCTGCTCAACATCAGCTCTGCTGAAGGTGAGTATGAATACACCATGGAAGAACTGGAAGCCATTCAGAACTATGTACGTGAGCAAAGCGGTGACGATACCGACGTTATCATGGGTATGGGCTACGATGAAAATCTGGGCGACCAATTGGGTGTAACTATCATAGCTACGGGTTTTGATCACAAAGACCCGTTTGAAAAAGCAAGTGCTGTAAAAAAGGCTGCTCCCAAAGCCATGCCGGTAGCTGAGCCACAAATTGTGCTTACCCTCGACATGAATGCTACCGACGCTAAAACTGAAGAAGTATTTTTTCATAAGCCAACAGAAGTAGCTCCCGCTGCACCTGTTGTAAATGAAGAAACGGCTGAAGTGTTTACACTGGAAACGCCGGAGCTGACTGTAGCAGTAGAAGCGCCTGCCACACCTGAAGTGGAAACGGTAGTTGAAGAAACTATTGTTGCGATTGCACCAGAAACTATCGCTCCTGAAACAACGGTGATGGAAACACTTCGTGCTGTAGAAGAAGAACCGACCATGCCATTCATGTTTGAATTGCAGGTAGAAGATGTACCTACTGTTATTCCTCCTGCGGTAGAAGAAGTAAAAGAAGAAGTCGTTATTCCTACACCAGGCTTTTTAAGCAGACCAGCACAGATTTATGCAGAAACACCTGCGGTGCAAAAAGAGGAAACGTCTGCTGAGGAAAATGTAATGCCCACCATGCAGGAAATGCCTGAAGTAGAAGCACCTGCGGCACCTGTGGCACCCATGGTAACGGAAACACCGGCAGACCCTTGGAAGCCTACTTTGCATGAAGAGTACAACGAAGAAGCCGCTGCAGTATCTGGCATCAGCCTCTCTTTCGAAGAGTCAACTTCACCTGTTGCAGAGCATGGCCAAATCAGCATGTTCGACAATAGCAGTACACAAGATTTGTCGGAAGATGAAGAACAGAAGCGCCGGGCAAAGGAACGCATCAACCGTTTGCGCAACCTGAGTTACAATCCTTCTCACCTCGATACCAACAGCGAGTTTGAGCAGGTGCCTGCTTACCTGCGCCGCGATATGAACCTGCACAACAGCATTGCCAACGTAGAAGATTTCTACAGCCGTGCTCAGGTAAAATCAGATGATAACAACCAGGCAACCATTAGTACGTTGAACAACTTCCTGCATGGTGAAAAGCCTGATTAGTAGTATTAGCTTAGATTGTGTTTTTAGTTGAAGTAAGGCCCCGCTATTTTTAGCGGGGCAATTTTTTTGTGGGCATCTTTGCCGAACAGTGCAGCAGCGTTGCTGTTATATCTTAAATCGAATACATGCATCCTAAAACCATATTAATTACCGGTGGCACAGGTTTGGTTGGTCAGTACCTCACAAATATGTTGTTGGCTGCCGGACATGAAGTAATTGTGCTTACCCGCAAGCCTGCCCATCAGAGTACCAAACAAGGATTGCGTTTTGCCAAGTGGGATGTAGCATCTGGCTTTATAGACGCTGCGGCTGTGGCTGCTGCAGATGCGGTGGTGCATTTGGCTGGCGCCCCTGTGGTAGCAAAGCCATGGACCGATGCCTATAAAAAAGAAATCGTTGATAGCCGGGTACAAAGCGGGCAGCTCATTGCGGAAGCCTTGCGTACCCTCGATAATAAAATCAGCACGGTGGTGAGTGCATCAGCTATTGGTTGGTATGGTGCCGATGTGCCGGGCCATCCGGCGTTTGTAGAAACGGATCCTGCAGATGCACAGTTTTTGGGTGAAACCTGCCGTTTGTGGGAAGCCGCTATAACACCCGTAGCCAGCATGGGCCGCCGCTTGGTGATACCCCGCATTGGTATTGTACTGGCGAAAGATGGCGGCGCTTTGGCTGAGTTTAAAAAACCCCTGCAATTCAGGGTGGCAGGTGTACTTGGCAATGGCAGGCAAATGGTGAGCTGGATTCACATTCACGACCTCTGTCGCATGATAATCCATGCTTTGTATGAACCTTCGGTAAATGGGGTGTACAATGCGGTAGCGCCACATCCTGTAAGCAACGAAGCATTGACGCTAACACTGGCAAAAGCCATGCACGGCAAAGCGTTCATGAAAATGAACGTGCCTGAATTTGTGCTCAAAACCATGATGGGCGAACGCAGTGTGGAAGTATTGAAAAGCACGAATGTTTCGGCTCATAAAATTCAATCAGCCGGCTTTGCTTTTCAGTTTCCAACCATAGAAAAAGCATTGCAAGATTTGGCTGGGAAGTAAGCAATTTTCAAACTATCGGTAGTGTATTTTTAGGGTAGACTTTGATTAAGAAATGGATTTGTCATTGAGTGCCAAAGGGGGAGGAGTTGGCTGGGCAAAACGGCCGGAGGCATCGGGTTTGCCTTGAATTTTCTTTGGTTACTTTCTTTTTTTCAAGAAAAAGAAAGTAACAATGACACATTACAATCAGTTTCGTAGTTGTAATCGAGTCTGTTCGCAACAACTAGAAAAAATTGAGAAATAATGAAAACGGGCAAGCATCAAGATGCTTGCCCGTTTTTATGGATACTGATTGCTGCTTTACAAATCCTGCTTTTCAAATTTGCGCAGCGAAATAAAGTGGTAGAACACAATCCATGCAGCAATAATCACCAGCAGTATCCATAGCTCCGGCCTGTTGGGCAGCATTTTGCCAATGAACGGAATCTGAAACAAATCATCGGCTACCTGCAATGGCGCTACATAGCTACCGAGTGGTGTATTGGTTTGCCCGCTGATGAAACCACTAATCAGGTTATCGAAAATAAGGGCGTAGATAAAGAAGATACCGACAGACAATGCCGCTCTCCGCAGAAACAACGCCAACATAAATGCAAAGAGCATATATGTGTAACTGGTCAGGAAAAAGTAGCCAATAAACTCGAGGTTGCTTACAGAAAATGAAGTGCCCGAAGCAAAGCCAAACACCAACGATGCCAGCACCATCATGAGGGTGCAAATGGCAGCGAGGATGGCGGCCATCACCAGTTTTACACTCACAAACTGTTTGCGGCTCCAGCCATCAATAATGTTTTGCCGATGGGTACGGTAGGTAAATTCGTTAGTTACCAAAAAGATCATAATGAAGCCCGGAAAATACAGCAGCCAGCCGGTGAGCCAGCCAACAGTTTTCCATACTTCGGGAAAGCCAAAAGGCCCGCTGGTCATGGCTTTCAGCAAGGGGTCGGCTTCGTCAATGGCTTGTTTTACTTTGAACACAATCATGTTCAAACCAAACACGGAGATGATGAACAGTGCAAACAAAATCCAGAAGGTTTTGTAGTGCCTTATTTTCATCCATTCTATTTGTAGTAGCGATTTCATAGTATTTTTTTTAGAGGCTAAAGGCTGAGTGCCAAAGGCTAAAAGCAATGAGGAAAAAAGAGGATGCTTCAATCTTACTCCCCAATTCATCATTCATCATTCCGAATTCATCATTCAGTCAGTTCAATAAACTTGCTTTCCAGGCTCTTCTTTTTCTGTTGTAAATGATTGAGTACAATGCCCTGGTCAAAACAATATTTGTTTACCGCAGCCAGATCGGCGGTGCCCGGTGCAAAGTGAATGCTGCATTTACCGGCTTCGGCTTCGTGCACACCGGTGTTGAGCGGCATGCTGCGGAGTGCCTGCATCAATGCAGCTCCGTTAGCGGCACCAACTTCCACCACATCATCATGCGCCAGTATTTCATCTACGTGACCGCTGGCTATGAGTTCGCCTTTTTTCAAAATGGCTACATGGGTACATACTTTTTCTACTTCATCCAGCAGGTGGCTGGCCATAATAATGGTTTTGCCTTCGTGTGCCAGCTTTTTAATCAGGTCACGTATTTCTGCAATGCCCACGGGGTCGAGGCCGTTGGTAGGCTCGTCAAACACCATCACTTCCGGGTTGCCAATGAGGCAACTGGCAATGGCCAGGCGCTGTTTCATACCCAGCGAGTAGGTTTGAAAAGCACTGTCTTTGCGTTGCAGCAGGTTTACTCTTTCCAGTACGCCATCAATATCGGGGTTGCTCACCCCTTTTATGGCTGCAGCAATGCGCAGGTTTTGCACCGCACTCAGGTAGTGGTAAAAGTTGGGCGTTTCCAACAGCGTACCAATCTTTTTGCGATGGTCTGCGGTAGGTGTTTCGCCAAACAGTTGAATGCTGCCCGAGGTGGGTTGCAATATGTTCATAATTAGGCCCAGCATAGTGGTTTTACCACTGCCGTTGGGGCCAAGAATGCCATACACTGTGCCTTTGGGTATCGTCAGGCTTACGCCTTTGAGTGCCTGTATGCGGCCATAGTGTTTTACAAGGTTGTTTACTTCGAGTACGTGTGCCATGTAGTGAAAATAAGTGCTCCACTGCATTTGCCCAACATTTCATGACCATCGGTATATACCATGGCTGATTGGGAAAAAACTACTGGAAAGCCTAAGCTCCTCAGGGCATCACACTCCAAACAAGGAGCCTTTTTTACCACATCAAAATAACCTGCAATTAAACTGCCCTTTCGAGGAAAGCCCAACTTGTTTCGGTAATTTTATACGCTTGGCGCTGCCATGTGTTACTGGTAAATATTGCCTGTTGCTGTTGGTAGAATAATTATAGTCTTCGGCTATAATTTGATAATAATTATAAATGAAACTTATGCTGCCGATGTTCTATGTTTGGCGGCCTTAGTCATATCAATCAATCAAAAAAAGTATATGGAACAAAACACAGCTTCGCATGCAATGGGCGACATTAGTAAGTGCCCGTTTCACAACGGTTCTATGAACAAAGGAACCGCTGGCTCTGCGCCCACCAACCGCGATTGGTGGCCCAATCAGTTGAAATTGAACATCCTGCGTCAGCATTCATCGCTGAGTAACCCCATGGAGCCCGGCTTCAACTATGCCGAAGCCTTCAAAAAGC
>JADLHL010000065.1 GCA_020848815.1 Chitinophagaceae bacterium
ATTTTATGGCAAACGTTGCGCAATTTCTTGAGGCCGTACAAGCCGGCTATACATTCAAAGGTGAAAAAGTAAAAATTGGCCGGGCCATGTTTGAAGGTCAGGTGGTGCCGGGTGCCGATGTGTACCTGCCACTCAAAACCATGAACCGCCACGGCCTCATTGCCGGTGCCACTGGTACGGGCAAAACCAAAACCTTGCAAGTGATCAGCGAACTGCTGAGTGATGCCAGCGTACCCGTGTTGGTGATGGACATAAAAGGCGACCTGAGTGGCATTGCCGCTGCCGGTACCAGCAATGCCAAAATTGAAGACCGCAGCAAACTGCTCGAAATAACGTACACGCCTACGGGCTACCCCAGCGAACTGCTGGCCTTGGGCGAAAACCAGCCCGGCGTAAGGCTTCGGGCTACTGTAAGTGAGTTTGGCCCCGTGCTGCTCAGCAAAATTTTAAGCCTCAACGATACGCAGGCCGGACTGGTGGCCATGCTGTTTAAATACAGCGATGATCAACAACTGCCATTGCTCGATTTGAAAGATTTTAAAAAGCTCTTGCAATACGCCGCCGAAGAAGGCAAGGCCGAACTCGAAAAAGAATATGGCAAAATTTCTACCACCAGCACCGGTACCATTTTGCGCAAAGTGATTGAACTGGAACAGCAGGGTGCTACCCATTTTTTTGGTGAAAGAAGTTTTGAAGTAGAAGACCTGATGCGCATCAGCGACGATGGCCGTGGTGTGGTGAATATTTTGCGGGTGATGGACTTGCAAGACAAGCCAAAACTCTTCAGCACTTTTATGCTGCAAATGCTGGCCGAGCTCTACGCCAGCTGCCCCGAAGAAGGCGACCTCGACAAGCCCAAACTCATTTTGTTTATTGACGAAGCGCACCTCATATTTCAAGAAGCAAGCGATGCATTGTTGCAGCAAATTGAAACCATCATCAAGCTCATTCGCTCCAAGGGCATCGGCATTTTCTTTTGCACTCAAAACCCTATGGATGTACCCGCCAGCATACTCGGACAGCTGGGTATGAAAGTGCAGCATGCCCTTCGTGCTTTTACTGCCAACGACCGCAAAACCATTAAGCAAACCGCAGAAAACTATCCCCTCAGCGATTTTTATAAAACAGATGAACTGCTCACACAAGTAGGTATTGGTGAAGCACTCATTACGTTGTTGAATGAAAAAGGTATTCCCACACCACTGGTGCATGTAATGCTCAATCCGCCCCGCAGCCGCATGGATGTAATAACCGAAGCAGAAGTAAATGCATTGGTAGCCAACAGCAAGCTGGTGAAGAAATACAACCAGGAAATAGACAGCCACAGCGCCTACGAAATACTCACGGCCAAACTGCAGGAAGCAGCGGAAAAGAACAAGGTTGAGGTTGAGGAGAAAGAAGAGAAAAAGGCAGCCAAAGAGGAACCCGGCATGATAGAACAGGTGCTCGACAATACCGTTGTAAAAAGTGCCATGCGTACTGCCGCCAACACCATTACCCGCAGCTTGCTGGGCGCCTTGGGCCTGGGTGGCAGAAGCAAAAAGAAGAGCTGGTTTTAATGCCCAAATCCCCGCCTTAATGAATAAGACGGGGATTTGTTTTTTTACATCAGTCATCAACTATTTGAATGTATCAGACATCAAATTGTTGAACCATTTCAGCATGTCTTCGTAGTTTTCTGAAGTAGCGCCAGCCGATTCGGTTACACCACTTCCAGTAGGTACCATGGTGCCGGTAGTGGCGTCGTATTTAAATACCACTGAGAGCCAAGAAGCGGTGGTTTTGGTAATGGGTGTAAAACAAGATGAATTAGTGACCGGTGTAGGATTAATTGGCTCACCCTTTAGCAATTGTATAATGGCAGCAGCACACACTTTGGCTTCGGCATTGGCAATATGTCCTGCCTTGGGTTGAGTGGTGGATGAAGAGTCGCCAATCACATGTACAAACGGTATAACAGTTGATTCATAAGTCAAAACATTCACACCCGCCCACTTCCCGCCCCCGGCATTATTGAGTCCTATACCCGACTGGGTGATGAGATTGCCGGCTTTGTGAGTAGGAATTACATTAAGCACTTTGCCTTTAAACGTGCCAGCCGATGCGGTAATTATAGTACCGGTATCGGCACTGATACTGCTGATAACAGCATTGGGCACATAGGTGATTATGCCTTTATGTGTTTGGGTAAATGCTTTTGTAAAATTTTCAGGCTCCGCTTGCAGGCCGCTATTGGCATCGAGTATAATTACTTTGCCTCCACCTTTGGTTCGCTTCAAATAGTCGGCTACTACACATGCTCTTTCATACGGGCCGGGCGGGCAGCGATAAGGTTTAGGCGGAATAGTGATAATGAATGTATCCTTTCTGGTCATCGACTGAATTTGGTTCTTCAATGAAGTGGTTTGTACACCCGCCTTCCAGGCATGCACTACTTTATCAATATTAGTTTTGGTACCAGTAATGGGTAGTTGTTCAAAATCGATTCCAGGGGCCAATACCAGCCGGCTATACATTAACTTTTCACCGCTGCTTAGTGTTACAGATTTTGCAGTAGGATCGATGTAAGTCACCGCATAGTTTTTGACAATCACGCCATACTTCGACTGCAAAGTGCTGTAATTGTATGCCAGCTGGCTTAGTGTGCGTTCACCCGTAAGTACCATATTGCTGAAGATGTTGGAATAGTAAGTGGCATTGGGTTCGACAAGTGTCACCTTTACCCCGGTACCACCCCATAAGCGTAAGAATTTTGCCATAGTAGTTCCTGCCATGCCGCCGCCCACTACCACAATATTGCCCACTGCCCCCGAATTGCCGAGTACCTGATATGGATCATCAAGCAAATCAAGATTTTCTGTCATCCCTTTAGCCAAAGCAGTCTGTAGGATGGATAATCCGAATGCGGTGCCCCCAAAATTTCTGAGAAAATTTCTGCGTTTCATGTTGACTGCTTTTTATTGTTGTGAAAAAAAGTTCCCCATCAGATTGATCTCTTCAGTAGTATAAGCGAAGGCGTGTACGTTCATGATGTTGTCTTTGGCACCTCTTGACCGCATTGATGCAAACTTACTTTGCAAGGCAGCAGCATTGATGCCCGCAATCTTAAGTTCAGCGGCATACCCATTGGTGCCATGGCATTGAAAACAATTTGCAGCTAAAGCCCGGCCCTGTAGCTCTGTATTGAAGGAGATGGCGGCTTGCTTAGACAAAGGCACGACATCTTCATCCGGCTTTTCAGAAGGGCTTAAAGATTTTTGGCAGGACACGATGAATACAACTGCTAATAGCAACATCGCTACCGTAGTCGACAGTGTTTTTTTCAGATACATGTTGTTGTTTTTATGGTGAAGAAGATCGAAAATCAAATACCGTTGCCATTCTCCTGTTTAACTGAAAAGCAATGCCATTTTGCACCGGGGCATTAGCTTAGATGTTGTTATGCAGTAGATTCCTCAAAAGCTGTGCTCACTTTGGCTAACAGTGAAAAAGTATCCTGACTTCTACATCCAACACTCACGAATGCTAACTTCTTCTAGTAATTTACCACTAGCAACTGTAGCCGCTGATAAGAAACATAACAAACCACATGCCAGTTTTTGAATTAAAGTCACATTAAAAAGTATTTTGATGAATATCAAACCTTAATTTCTGAAAGCACTTCAATTAAAATTTGTCAACTGAAACTTTATTTCATGGTATATTTCGATCATCATTCTTTTTCATTCTATACATCGTTGTTTAAATGAAAGTCTTTGTGTGGCTTATACCAATGGTTTTAGTACTGGCAGCATGTCAAGTAGAAAGTGCTGAAAAAAACAACAACTCAGCAACCTATTTTGCCCGCACCGATAGTGGCCTGCAAACCGGCGGTGTCAAAATGATTCCCATTGAAACGCCCAAGGGAACGTTTAAGGTTTGGACCAAACGCATTGGCAACAATCCCCGCATGAAACTG
>JADLHL010000066.1 GCA_020848815.1 Chitinophagaceae bacterium
GATGCCGATGGAACAATTACTTCTGTACAGTGGCTGCAAATAGCCGGTCCAGCCACCTGTAGTTTTGCTTCTGCCAATATGTTGCAAACAACGGTTACAGGTTTGTGCAGCGGTACTTTCAACTTCGTCCTTACAGTTACAGATAACCGCGGAGCTATTTCAAAAGATACCGTTCAAGTGCTGGTAGCTGTTGCCAATCAACTGCCCGTTGCCAATGCCGGAGCTGATAAAGTAGTAGCAGAAGGTGCAGTCATTGGCCTGAGTTCAGCTGGTAGTACAGATGCCGATGGTTCAATAATCAGTAGCGTATGGACCATTACCAACACAGTGAGTGGGGTAGTAGTAGCCAATCTCGTGGCCGTTCCTCCCGCTACATTGCCTGCTGGCAAATACCTGGTTCAGTTAAAAGTAACTGATGATAAAGGTGCACAATCAGTTGACGACATGCAATTGATCGTAAATGCCTATCCGGTGGCAAAAGCCGGAGCTGATGCAATCATCACATTGCCTGCCAATAGTGTTTCACTCACACAAGCCACTGCAACAGATGCTGAAGGTCAAATAAGTAGCTATAGCTGGACCCGGATTAGCGGCCCTGGTACAGTCACTTTTACCAATGCCAACACACTTAGTGCAGGTATTGCTGGCCTGGCAGAAGGTCAACACAGTCTTCGCTTACAAGTAACCGACAACTATGGCTTACAAGCAGCTGATACAATGCTGATCACTGTAAAAGCTGCAACAGTGCAGGTGACAGCCAAAAGAAACCGCATTTTGATTGATTGTGGAGCTGCACCAAATGTAGGCCAGTTAACCGCTCAGGATAAGTGGGGCAAATATTGGAACAACATGACCAATGGCCGTGCTGGAGTGCAGCTCAGCAATGCTAAAGACACTGCAAATAATGCCACTGGTTTGGGTATTGAAGTGATTGAAAGACTCGATGGCACATTTGGCCTCACCGGTTGGGGTACCAACGGAGGCAATACCATTGGCGACGTAGGCGATTATCCAGCCACTGCCACCAACGATAACATTTTTGCACACAGCACTACAACCACAGGTCGCTGGAGAGTATTCGGCCTCAATCCCGCACTTACGTACAACTTTAAGTTTTGGGGAACCCGCACTACCTATGGTGTTCGTACCATCCAGATCAAACGGTCAACCGATGCCAGTTATACACAAGAGTCTAATTCAGTAATGAACGTAGACTACAACAACGCTATCAATATCAATGGTGTTACAGGTGTAACCGAAGTAGTATTCAATATGCAGGTGAAGCCTGGTCAAACTTTTGGCAACGTAAGCGTAATAGATATTGTAACCCTGAACAACGCCGCCGCACCAACAGCAGCCGCAGCCAGTACACAAACTGCTACTGCCGATGATGCAACCGTACAACCAATCACCCAACCATCAGTTGCGGTAGCTCAGCCTGTAAGCAGCAAAGCACAGGTTTGGCCAAACCCTGCCACCAGTGAGTTTAGCGTAAAAGTTGACAACAACTACAGAGGAGCAATGCTGTTGCAAATTCTGAATACAGGTGGTGCTGCTGTAAAAGAGCAACAAGTGCAAAAAAATCAGGAAAGCATGGCGGTCAGGTTTAGTGCCATGGGTATGAAACCGGGCTTGTACTATGTAAAAGTGCAGACCGGAGCCAAGGTGGAAATGCTGAAACTGATGATTCAATAAAAAAATAGTGTTGCAACAGTAAAATACTTATTTTAGTGATTCTCAAGACATAACAGCCGGATTGTAGCAGTTACATAGTAAAAGCAATAATCATTTAATAAAAAAACCGGTTGTTATCCTCTTTGAGATTCAAACAGAGAAAAAAAAATCCCGGTAAAAAAGCCGAAATCAACATTTTGGCACAAAGGTTGTCTTATACCGAGTGTTTGAAACTGTAGTGGGTGAGAGAACTATCTGGTTTAGATACTTTAGGTTGAGGCAATCTTTGCCGGGCTTCTGTTAAAAGCCTGCAGGATTGCGGAGAGATTGAAGGTCTGGCTGGCCTCCGCTTTTTTTATCACAATACTTACCAACCCAACCAATGACGAAAGCATTACATAGCATCGTTACAAGGAATCTGCGTGTACAAGTGTACACCTTTCTGGGCCTCGTAGCCTTGCTGCTGGGAACTCAACAAACTGTTGCACAGGTTGGCGATCAATCACTTACGAAAATTGCCTCCTGGAACGCATACGTTCATTTGCCCAATGATTACCTTGATAGTCCTGCGAAGCAGTACCCGGTTATTGTATTCATTTCTGGTGTAGGCGAAATAGGAACGGACCCTGCAAAAATGCTGGTGTACGGCCCTGGAAAATACATTGCTGAAGGCCACAACATGGTGTTTAATGTAAATGGCAAACTGGAAAAGCCCATCGTAATTTCATTACAACCGCCCACCGGCTGGCCGCAACCCGCCACCATCAACACCCGTATCGATTCTATTCTTGCCCGCTGGCGTATAGATCCGGGCAGATTGTACCTCACCGGTCTTTCTATGGGGGGCTGGACATTCGACAACTATATCTGTGGTTCACCTACTTACGGCCGTCGTCCTGCAGCTATCGTTTCCATGTCGTCTCCAGATCCAGACAATCCATTGAGCAACCTCAGATACTACGCTCAAAACGGGGGCAAATGGTGGGGCTTCGAAGGCACACAGGATTATCGTAAAATGGATATCATCCGCGACAGCCTGAATGCAGCCGTTGCTGGTTCGGCCCGCTACACTCGATATGTAGGTGGTCACTGCTGCTGGAATACCTGGTACAATCCTGCCTGGCAAGAAAATGGCGAAAGCATTTATACCTGGATGCTCAAACAACGTATTAACCTCAGCAACAACAACCCCAACAATATTCCCCCCGTAGCCAATGCTGGCGCAGATACATTGATTGTTCTGCCCACCAATTCAGTGGTACTTCGCGGAACTGCTACCGATATTGATGGCATGATCATGGGCTACACATGGAAAAAAATAGACGGACCAACCACATTTACCCTTACTAATGCCGCCACACCCAATGCAACCGTTACCAATCTGGTAGCCGGTTCTTATAAGTTTGAACTCTCTGTAACAGACAATAACAACACCAAAGCATTTGATACTGTACAAGTCGTAGTAAACACAGCCGGCAACTTTAGCGATTGCGGTTGCGACCGCATACTTCGCCCACAGGCCGATGGTGGTATTTATGTAAGACTTCAAACTGCCAACGTGCAACCTGGTGAACGCATTTGCATTCTCGCCGGTGTATATCCTTTCATTTCTATTGAAGGCGTGGTGGGCACAGCAGAAAAACCTGTACAAATCATCAACTGCGGTGGGGTAGTGCAGGTATCTCCCATACTGAGGGCCGACGGTACTTTTGGCGGCGGCAGTTACGGCTTACGTATGGTAAAAAGCAGGCACTTTAAGTTGAGCGGCACTGGTATGCCCGGCATTACCTACGGATTCAAAATAGATGGTTCTACCAAAGTGATTGCCAACGGCGTAGCCGTAAGCGATAGTTGCGGCGACTTCTCTGTAAACAATGTGGAAGTAACCAAAAGTCAGGCTGGGTTTATTATGAAAACTAACCCATCAAATTGTGCACCTGGTACATGGGGCCCCAACTGGACAATGCGTAACCTCGAACTCTTCAATAACTATATCCACAATGTAGAAGGAGAAGGTTTTTATATAGGTAACACCAACTATACTTCTACGGTTACCGATTGTTCAGGTGCATCAATCGTTGTTCCGGTGCAGGTTATAAGAAACGTACGTGTTTACAACAACGTGTTTGATACTACGGGTTGGGATGGAATACAAGTAGCTACTGCACCCGAAGGCGTGGAAATATTCAACAATATTGTCCGCAATTTTGGCTACATCAACAAGGGCAGCCAGCAGGCTGGTATATTGCTGGGTGGCCGCTCCAATGGAAGAGTGTATAACAATATTGTACAAAATGGTACCGGCAATGGCATACAGGTATTTGGCCAGGGCCTCAATTACATTTATAATAATCTGGTTATTAACAGTGGCACCTCTGCTCAGGATGGTATGATTATAGACGACCGGCCTTATGCCGGCGACCCAGGACTAAGCGTAAAAGTGGTAAACAATACGGTGGTAAAAACCGGCCGCGATGGTATCAGAATGATGAATTCGAATAACACCGTTGCTCCGGGTTCACAGTTCGTCAATAACCTGGTGATTGCTCCCGGTTCTATTGGAACTAATTCAAAACCATACGTGAACTTTCCAACTACCATTGGTGCGTCTGAAAGCAACAACGTAAATCTGTCTACTGCTGCTGCAGCTAATTTTGCAAACCTGGCTGCACATGATTATCATCTTACTGCTACTTCACCTGCATTAAATGCCGGTGCAGCCATTACAAGTTTTGGTTTCAATTTCGATTTAGACAAAGTAGCCCGCCCATCTGGCAACGCCGTAGATGTGGGTGCGTATGAGTTTTTGCAAAACAATTTGCTGGCTCCAAGAGACAATGCTACTAATCAAGATTACTCTACGCTGAAAAAAACGGTTCCAGTAAATGGCACTGCATGGAATACCATTTACGATCCTGAGCAAAAGCCTGTGTTCGACATCCTGAAAAATGGACAAACCTTTACAGCCATTGCATTCGGTCGTCGTATTGTAAATAATGAACTGCGCCAGTTCGATGGATTCTATGGCAATCCTGACAAGCAGTTGGGAGCCTACTTTATGCGTAACTGGCTTATAGATATGCGTGGCCAGCAACTCACCGGCAATATGAAGCTTCGTTTTATTGCTACCGCCGGGGAAGTAGATGAATTTTTGGCCGCATACAATGCAGCAAGAGGAACAACTTGCACCGTAGCCGATATCCGTATCGTTCATTACACAGGGGCAAATGCCGATTTGGATTACGCCAACAACATTGCTCAGGCATCTTTTTACAGAAGCATTACACCATTGGTAACTAACTATGGTGCTGGCAATAGTCTTCGTTATTTTGAAGTAGACGCTAATGCTGGTGGCGAATTTTGGCTGGCACTTACCTGTGAGCCTCCACGCACAACCATTGAGCAAAATGCTGGTGTAACAACACTGTTTACCGATACCGACGAAACAGCCGCTGCTTTAAAAGCATGGTACCGTGCCGATAACGTAGCCACCGCTACAGCACATGGCACAAAAGTAACCCGCCTGTACGACCTCACAGGCAATGGTCATGATGCCGTACAAACGAATGCTGCATACCAGCCAGAGCAAACCAGTAGTGCACTGCTCAACCAGCAGCCAGTACTGCAGTTCAATGGTCAGTTGCTCGATGCCGCTGCTCTCAACATCAACCCTTCGGTAATGCCATACCTTACCGTATATGCAGTGGGCAACCACCGAACCGGAAATTTGTACAGCAAAATGTGGGGTAACGACTCTGGCAGTTATGCAAGGGGTGCAGGCCTGCATATAAATGCTGGAAGTACTGCAAAACTTGGCTATTTAAGTGGTGGTAAAGTAAAAGACATTGCTACCATTACGGCTAACCAGCCACTCATGTTGAAAACACAATACAGCCCCAATACCATTGCCACTACACTCAATGGTGTGGTACAAGCCGCCGATACCGATGTAACGCATTTTGAAGGCAAAACAGCCTTTACCATTGGCAACCTCAATACCCTGAGCACACAGCCTTCGCACCACGAATTTTGGGATGGGCAGGTTGCAGAATTATTGGTATTTAATGCATTATTAAGTGAAGCACAACAAATAGTGGTAGAAAACTATCTCTCTGCACGGTACAACATTGCCCTGCCTGCTGCCCGTAAAAAATACACCATGGATGATGCCGCCA
>JADLHL010000067.1 GCA_020848815.1 Chitinophagaceae bacterium
AAACCCGGCAGCAGGGTTTTACCCGCTAAGGAAATGGTTTGCAGCGGCGCCTTGCCAAAAGCTGTTGCAGAAAAACCGGCCTTGGACCCGGCATATACAATGAGGTTGCCCTGCACGGCTACTACCCAACCATTGTGCATTTGTTCGCCATCCCACACCCAGTCGGGCACCAGCAGGCGAAGCGTATCTGTAGCGGGTTGTGCCTGCGCAGTATGCACACCCAGCAGCAGTAAGAAAAACAAGCGGAACCAGCGTTGGCGCATGATGGAACAATTTAGGCTGACAAATTAGCCATTGAGTGCCAATCCGCCACGGCCCGCTGTACTTTTCCTTCACAGGCTTTTCACATTTGTATGCCCAACTGGCAGACTAATGCCCTGTGCACCTTTCGTGGAAAAGCCAAATGGCAGAAAATTTCAAATGGCTTTATTTTTGATTTTCTCTGTACGAACATTTCTAACCAATCAAAAAAAGGATATACAATGGCTTTAGAATTTACCGATGCCGCTTTTACAAAAGACGTGCTCGAAAGTAACCAACTGACTGTGGTGGATTTTTGGGCAGAATGGTGTGGCCCCTGCCGTGCAATCGGTCCCGTAATTGAAGACCTGAGCAAAGAATACGCCGGTAAAATTCAGGTGGGCAAACTCAACGTAGACCACAACCCTGAAGTAAGCATCAACTACGGCATCACTTCTATTCCTGCCATCCTGTTTTTCAAAAACGGTCAGGTGGTAGATAAGCTGGTAGGTGCTCAGCCCAAATCAAACTTCGTGAAGAAGATTGAGCAACACATGTAAGAAAGTCCCGATTGTATCGGGTTAAATTTTAGCACAGCAACCTGTCATCAACACAATTTGATGACAGGTTGCTTTATTTTGCAGCCTATGGAGCAAACAATATTTGATACGTGGAGAGAGCTGGTGCCGGCCGATTTTGCCGACAACAGCCGTGTGTGGATTTATCAGTGCAACCGCATGCTCATGATGAGCGAAGCCTTGCAGGTAGAACCAATGCTGGAAGATTTTGTAGCCAACTGGAAAAGCCATGGAGCCCCGGTGAAAGGATACGCCAATTTATTCTTCGGTCAGTTTTTGGTGATTATGGCCGATGAAAGTGCCACCACGGTGGGCGGTTGCAGCACCGATAGTTCGGTACGCATGGTCAAAGAAATAGAACAACGTTTTCGGGTAAATATGTTCGACCGTTTGTCGCTGGCCTTTTTGGTGAAAGGCAAGGTAGAAATGCTGCCCGTACACCAGTTGCAATACGGTATTGAAAAGGGCTTTATTACACCGGATACCATTTACTTTAATAACCTGGTACAAACCAAGGCCGACTGGCTTCACAAGTGGATGGTGCCTGCAGCAAAAAGCTGGCTGGCCAGTCGTTACAAGCCACTCACCGCCTAATAATTACACACCCCTAATTTTTCAGATTTATGCAGCGTTTCTTTTCTTCAAAATGGTTGGTCATAGGCTGTATTGCAGCCGCATTATTTGCCTTCAATGCCGATGGTAACGCAGCCGGATTTGTGCCGGCGAAAAAGGACAAAGCCATCATTGTACAAGAAACGGTGCAACAAATAATGCTGTACAAAAAAGCGGAACAAACTGCCTTCACCTTGGCTGGCTTTGAGCAGTTTTTAGGACGAAAACTGAGCAGAAAAGAGAAGCGGATTTTTACCGTTTATAATTTCTATACAGAGCTGACTCCGGAAGAAGAAGCAGCGATGATTAAGAACAAGCGGCTCGGCAATTTGAGTATGATTATGGGTATTGCAGGCTATATGGTCATGTTTATACCTTACGTTTCTGCACTCACCATAGCACTTTGGCCGGCAGCTATCATCACAGGCATTATTGCCTTAACCAGAGCCAAAAAATTCGACAATCGCAAAGGCAGCGGTTTTGCATCGGGGCTTGCCGGTTTGCTTACCGGTGGGCTTGGTTTGGTGCTGTCGTTTTTAGCAGTGCTGCTGATATTGGCACTGTGGCAATAATAATTGCATCGCCAATATTGAACTTATTACTTCGCCCATAACTGCGCCAGCGTTACTAATACATCAGATGCTTTCTGCATATCCTGCACACTTATCCATTCGTGCTTGCCATGCAGGTTTTGCATACCTGTAAAAATATTGGGGCAAGGCAGGCCCATAAAACTCAGACGGCTACCATCGGTACCACCACGAATGGCTTCTGTTTTCACAGTGAGGCCATTTGCTTCGATGGCTTGCCTGGCCAGCGCTACAATCTGCGGATGTTTGTCCAATACTTCTTTCATATTGCGGTATTGCTCGGTAACCACAAAATCCATGGTAGCGCCTGGAAACTCTGCCACTACCTGAGCTGCCAATTGTTGCAAACGGGTTTCATGTTCAGCCAGTTTATATGTGTCAAAGTCACGAACAATGAAATGAATGGAAGCTTTTTCTGCAATACCTGTGAGTTGTATCGGATGCACAAAGCCTTCCCTTTTTTCGGTGGTTTCAGGGCTCCATTCCGCTTTCGGTAAACGATCGAGAATGGCACCGGCTACTTTCAATGCATTTACCAAAATGTCTTTGGCAGTGCCGGGATGCACACTTACCCCATGCACTACTATTTCTACGCCATCAGCACTAAAGGTTTCATCTTCCAAATCGCCGGCTTCGCCACCATCCAATGTGTAGCCGAACTGTGCACCGAGTTTTTGCAAATCAACTTTGGCGGTTCCACGTCCCACTTCTTCATCTGGCGTAAACAATATTTTAATGGCACCATGCTTGAGCTCAGGATGCTTCATCAGGTATTGGGCCATATCCATGATTACTGCCACACCACTTTTATCATCGGCACCCAATAAAGTACTACCGCTGGCGGTAATGATGTCGTCGCCAATCTTCTTTTGTAAATACGGGTATGCTTTGGGCGAAATAATCTGCGTAGGATCGTCGGGCAGTACCAAGTCACGTCCATCGTATTGACGATGCAACATGGGCCGAACATTCGTACCACTGCAATCAGGCGCCGTATCTACATGGCTGCAAAAACAAATCACCGGCACATCATGCTCCACATTGGCAGGAATGGTTGCATATACATAGCCGTACTCATCCATGTGTGCATCGGCAATGCCCATTGCCTGTAGCTCTTTTGCGAGTATGGCCGACAAATCTTTTTGCTTTTCCGTACTGGGAAAGCTGCTGCTGTTGGGATCACTTTGGGTATCAACCTGCACATACCTGATTAATCTTTCTGCTACGCTGTATTCTTGTGCCGTCCGTTGCATGGTGCTTGTATTTTGAAAGATGGCAATGTACATGAAGCTGAGAAAATTCAGGAAAACCATCCCTTTTCATTTATAAAAAATTGCTGCGCATACCACTTCAGCAACCTTTCTGCTACAGGCTTGTTGCTAAAAAGAAACAGTACTTGGCCGGCGAGGGTTATTTTTGCAGCGGCCAATGGCCGACATCGATATGAAACAATTCAACGTTCCCTCTTTTTATAGAAGTCCGCTTATTTCTGCCATCAAGGCCAACCGCAAAGCGGCAGACAAACTGAAGAAAGATTTTGCTCCCACCCTGCTCGATTTTGGTTCACTGAAAATATACCTGGCCCGTCATTTCGGCTTTTGCTACGGTGTGGAAAATGCTATTGAAATTGCCTACCGCTGCGTGGAAGAAAACCCGGGCAAACGCATTTTTCTGTTGAGTGAAATGATTCACAACCCACAGGTAAATGCCGATCTGCAGAAAAATGGTGTTGTGTTTTTGCAAGATTCATACGGCAAAACCATTGTGCCTTTTGAAGACCTGACGCCGGAAGATGTGGTGATTATTCCCGCCTTTGGCACCACCATTGCCATTGAAGAAAAGTTGAATAGCCTCGGCATTTCGCCGTACAAATACAACACCACCTGCCCCTTTGTAGAAAAAGTGTGGAACCGTGGCGAACAGCTGGGCGAAAAAGGCTACAGCCTTGTCATTCACGGCAAGCCTAAACATGAAGAAACGAGGGCTACTTTCAGCCGGGCGGCGCACCACTCTCCTGCCGTTGTTGTAAACGATATGTCAGAAACTATCACCCTTGGCAAATACATCACTGGTGAACTGCCTGCTGCGGAATTTTACGACACATTTAAAGGCCGGCACAGCGATGGTTTTGACATTAGCAAAGACCTGCAACATTTTGGTGTAATCAACCAAACCACGCAGCTGGCTACCGATACGCAAGCCATTGCCGATTACCTGAAAGCCCTGGTAGAAAAACATTTTGGTGAATCCGATGCCGATGGCAAAAAACGTTTTGCAGATACACGTGATACCCTTTGCTATGCAACCAACGACAACCAAACTGCCGTTCGGGAAATGCTGAACACCGATGCCGATTTGGCCATTGTGGTGGGCGGCTACAACAGCAGCAACACCAGCCACCTGGTAGAACTGTGCGAAGAGAAACTTACTACATTTTACATCAAGGAAACTGCCAGTATTGTTGATACCAACAGCATTGTTCATTTTGATTGGCGGAATAAAAAAGAGTTACAAACCAATGGCTGGATGCCCGCCAAAAAACCATTGACCATTTTGCTGACCAGTGGTGCCAGCTGCCCTGACACTTTGGTGCAGGCAGTGATAGAAAAACTACTCGTTTATTTTCCTGATGCAACGCCACTGGAGCAAGTGGCTGAAACATTTTTGCAAGACTAAGCCTTGTGCGGCTTGGTCTTCATGGCCAGTACCAAGTCGTAGGCTTTGTTCAAGGTTTCCTCCTGTGTCAAATCGGAATTATCAAGAATAATGGCATCGTCGGCTTTGCGCAGCGGACTTATTTCCCTGTTGCTGTCAATATAGTCACGCATCTCGAGGTTATGTTTTACCTCTTCAATGGTAACGGCCGGATTTTTTTCGTGCAGTTCCTTAAAGCGACGGGTAACACGGATGGCAGGATCTGCCTGTAAGAATATTTTCAATTCGGCATTGGGGAAAACGGTGGTGCCAATGTCACGGCCATCCATCACAATGCCTTTGGCATCGCCCAGCTTTTGCTGTGCCGCTACCGCAAATGTGCGTACCTCTTTTACTGCGGCTACTTCACTTACTTTTTCAGCCACTACCAAATCACGAATCACGTATTCCACGTTTTCGCCATTCAGGAAAATTTCACTCTGTTTGGTATCGGGGTTTACTTCGAAATGTAATTCAATGTTGCTGATAGCGTTGTCCACTTCGGCATTGTCATTCCAATCAATACGATTGCGCAAAAAATACAACGTGATGGCCCGGTACATCGCACCGCTATCAATGTATTTGTAATGCAGTTTGCTGGCCAGCTTTTTAGCCAGTGTGCTTTTGCCACAAGAAGAATACCCGTCGATGGTGACAATGATTTTGCGCATGCTGCAAATGTCTGCCTGTGCAGCTAAGCTGGCAAATTATTTTGGGGCCTTTATGTGAAAACGATAGATGCCCCAAACAACGGTACTTAAACTACCAACCAAGCAGGCTATTAACACATAACTCAAATAGTTAGTATCACTAGTGAAGGTCTTTTCATAGATCATCCATTGAACGCTAAGGAAAATGAGTGCCAGCCAAAGCCTCAACAAACGCATCATTCGGGACCCCATTTGGTATATAGCTGCTGCATTATCTGGAGTAATGGTTACCGAATAATTGAAAAGCTGTGGTCTTTTATTGAGCCAAAACAATAGGCTGCCAATCAAGAAATAAATACCTGCCAGCAGCCAAACCGAGTCTTTCCCCGACCAGCTATCGGGCTGTCCATTAAAACTGAAATGGATGGGCACTCTTTCGGGCAACACTACATAATGATACAATACAGATGCCAATACTGCAGCAGATAATAACCAGATAACCAACTCTAACCGGCTATCGGTTTTGGTAAATGGTACTGAAATCTTCGGACGGTTCATAACATAAAAAAGCCAGCTGTTTCCAACTGGCTTTAAAGATAAATCATGTATGCATTAGGCTTTGCCTTCT
>JADLHL010000068.1 GCA_020848815.1 Chitinophagaceae bacterium
AAACTCTTTTTTGTAAAACAAATTCTGGCGGGTGCATTCATCACCATTACCATGACCGGTATGGATCAGGAAATGATGCAGAAAAACATCAGCGTACGTACCCTGAAAGATTCGCAGAAAAACGTGTTGGTGTTGGGCGGCATTATGCTGCTGGTCATTCTGCTCTTCTTGTTCCTCGGTGGCATTATGCACCTGTATGCGTTTGAAAAAGGTGCCGTATGGGAAGCAGGCAAACTGATGCTCGATGGCAAAAATGTAACGAACGATAAACTGTTTCCCACGCTGGCATTGCAATACATGCCGCATGCCTTCAGCATCATCTTCATCATTGCCCTTATCAGTGCCTTGTTCCCCAGTGCCGATGGTGCCATCACGGCACTCACTTCTTCTTTCTGCATCGACATTATTGGCCTCAAACGCCGCAGCGATTTGGATGAAGCCGCACAGAAAAAACTACGCCAGCGGGTACACCTCGTTTTCGCAGGTATCTTCCTTGTATTTGTGATGCTCTTTAAATGGATAGACAGCCCGAGTATGATTGGGGTAATACTCAAAGTAGCAGGCTATACCTATGGGCCGCTTTTGGGTTTGTTTACCTTCGGCATCATTACCAAACGGCAGGTAAAAGACAAACTGGTGCCCATTGTGTGCATCACCGCTCCCATCATTTGTTTCTTCATCGATTATTTTCAGAAAAGCCTGTTTGGCAATTTTGAAATTGGTCTCGAACTGCTCATCATCAACGGGCTGCTCACGTTTATTGGTTTGTGGATGGTATCGCACAAAACCAATGCACAGCCTGCTGTAGCATGATTGTTAAATGATGTACGGGTTCGGCAATAGCCATCAACTTTGACCCCACAACTTTTGTAATACACGAATAATAAATGACCTACGCATATGAATGAAGTAGTGAAAACAGCACAGCCCCGCCGGTGGGCAGAAAGCAAAGCACACAGCAGCTGGCAAATCTTTAAAATCATGGCGGAGTTTGTAGATGGCTTTGAAGCACTGAGCCGCATCGGGCCCTGCATCAGCATTTTTGGTAGTGCCCGCACTCAGCCCGGCCATCCGCACTATGAACTGGCGGTAGAAATAGCCCGTGAATTATCGCTGGAAGGTTTTGGTATCATTTCTGGTGGTGGCCCCGGCATCATGGAAGCGGCCAACAAAGGGGCTTTTCTCGCAGGTGGAAAATCCGTTGGCCTCAACATTGAATTGCCTTTCGAACAAAAACCCAACAGCTATATCGACCGGGACAAGAACCTCAATTTTGATTACTTCTTTGTACGCAAAACGCTGTTCATGAAATACTCGCAGGCATTTGTAATGATGCCCGGCGGCTTTGGCACACAGGATGAATTTTTTGAAGTAATGACGCTGGTGCAAACCAACAAAATGCACCGGGTACCTATGGTGCTGGTAGGCCGCGACTACTGGAAAGGATTGGTAGATTGGGTAACCAATACGATGATGAAAGAGAAGTATATCAGCCCCGGCGACATAGAATTGTTTACCGTGGTAGATACACCTAAAGAAGTGGTGGAATACATTCTTGACTTTTACACCAAGCACAAACTAGAACCGAATTTCTAGGGATAGAAAAGAGCTTGCAGAAAATCTCTTTCAAACTTTTTTTATACAACAAAAACGGCAAGGTTCACCGTCTAATCTATCAACCAAGTACTGAAATTGATAAATTGTTACATAGAGGGAGGAGTTGGCCAGGCAAAACGGGCGGAGCCATCGGGTTTGCCTTGAATTTTCTTTGGTTACTTTCTTTTTTTCAAGAAAAAGAAAGTAACAAGGCGACTGAAAGAACAGCTTGAATTATTGTTATTCGTCATAGGAATTAAAATGTAAATCTGACATAATATATAATATCGAAGCAGGTTATTTTCAAATCAAAAGCGGAGCATGATTCACTCATGCTCCGCTTTTTTTAATCGTCGTAACGAGCCCGTACACGGGGCAACAACTTCATGCTTTTGCGAAGCGTTTGTTTCATGTGCATTTTTACCACATCGCCCATAGAGCCGCATTTTAAAAAATGAGGAGCATGGTAATACTCGGCCAATTCTTGCCGAAGCTGTGCCAATTTTTCGGGCGGCGCAATTTCATCTTTATGCATGATATCCAACAAGTGCTTGAGACGATAGCGAGAGGTAGCCAATCGAAAAGACATCAGTGTTCTTTCTTCTGCCTGATATTGTTCTATACTATCCTTATTCAGATTGTTGAGCGTAAGTTCTACCAAAGGATAATTTTCTTTTAAAAACTGGCAGAGGTACAAATTTTTGCGCCCTTCGTACGATTGCTGATCGAAGTCGATAGCCCGTATGCGGTACTGATAATCTTCGATATCGGGGGTAATATTTACCACAAAATTGTAGCTGCGCATATCGCCCAACAACCGCACAAAGCAGCGTTCGTTAAACTTCACAAACTCTTTGGCAAACCTGATTTTATTGAAATTCGGATCATCCATGTATTGCTTAATAAATACATCGCCGGGTATGCCGGGAATATGTTCTTCAATCAACGTATTGCCGCTGGTTAAAAACGTAATTCTGTTGGGCGATAACATGTGCTCCAGCTCCAACCCGTAAATGCGGGAGGCATCGGCTTGCTTTACATAGTAGTGGTCGTAGTTGTCGTTGAACTTATTGACAATTCGAATACGAAACGGTTGCGAATTGCCGAAAGGGCAAAAATCTATTCTTGCCAAATCGAGTTGTGGCACAAAAGTGAGATCGCCTTCTGTACGCAACGCGGCGTATGTTTCTACCAGCACTTCACGGAGGTAATCCCAGTCGCGGCTGTCGTAAGAAACCGTTTCCCACATGGTGTCGTTGCCATGCTTGTCTTTTAGTGCAGTGGAGTAAGTAAAACGGCGTAAATCTGCGTAGTCAACCAGGTATTTTTTTTGCCGGCCATGCTGCTGCAAAAACTCCCTTAAATCAGGGTTAACCTTATACATCGGTTTTTTGCGGGACGGCTTAAGAGATGGCTCATGTTGGGCCTGTAAATCGGGGAAATGCATAGGTGATAAAGATACAGGACAGAAAATAGATGTTAGATGACAGATGTTAGATGTTAGCAATACCGACCCCGGTCTTCCGGACTTCCCGTCTTTCCGACTTTCCGACTTCCAGACTACCGATTCCAGACTACTCACTCATCCAGTACCTTTGTGCCACTTCAACCATTACACATGCCGCAAGATGTAGAAACATATGCCGTTCAACACAGTAGCCAGCTGGAGCCCTTGCTGCAAGAAGTACTTGCCTACACCGAACAACATCATCCCAAGGCCCACATGATTAGCGGGGCAGTGCAAGGCTTGCTGCTGCAACAGTTGAGCCAGATGCTGCGCCCAAAACGCATTTTGGAAATTGGCACATTTACCGGGTTTAGCGCCTTGTGTTTAGCAGCAGGTTTAGCAACCGACGGATTGCTGTACACGATAGAAATGCGGGCAGAAGATGCTGCAACGGCACAAACATTTTTCGATCGTTCTGTTTATAAACATCAGTTGCATTTGCTGCAGGGCGAT
>JADLHL010000069.1 GCA_020848815.1 Chitinophagaceae bacterium
TGTACGGGCAAACGATGGATCGTTGGCAATGCGGTCGCCTTCAACCCCGCCCTTTTCACGGGCCAGGTACCCGTCCTGCGATTTGTAGAATGTGATGCCACCAATAGTGCCATCGAGTTTGATAATACCTTTTTGACGTGCCATTTGATAATGATTTTAGTGATTGAGACTAATTGCAATCCGAATTTACCACACGTCCAAAGCCTTACCAATTAAGCACTTCCAGCTTTCGGCATCCTTGCCGATTTTTCCATATTGAATATATTTATCATGGTAAACTATTTAGTATTTTTACAATACCAAACTGGTATTTACAGTATAGATAAAGTATAGATAGAGTATTGAACCATGCAAAGAATTTGCATATATCCTAAGGACATCCAGTTAGTAACAGGCAAAAGTGAACGCTATGGCAGAGACTTGATTAAAAAGATCAAGGAGCACTTCCAGAAGCAGCCGCATCAGGTGGTAACCATCGAAGAGTTTTGCCAATATCTGGGCCTTTGTCCGAATACGGTGAACCAAATCATCCGGTAGCCATTCAATACTAAATGATGGCAATGGCTGCGCATTGCCATAACACTTCAAGTTGTTTTCTCTTCTTTGTGATGTGGTTATTGATGTTACCCGAGTCTCAGGTCACATTTGAGGTCACATAATGAAAAAAGCGTCACGATTTTATTCGTAACGCTTTGATTTTCAGGCTCCCCCTGCTGGACTTGAACCAGCGACCCTCTGATTAACAGGCAGACAGGAATGACTATAGACGTTTTTAATCAGTTTTAGTTACTTACATAAAACTTTAATTATCAATGCGGTATGAATAGGAACTTGTAATTGTTTTTGGTTATTGGGGTGTCGTTATTGTACATTGTGTATCAAATTGTGTATCAAATACAAACCCTATGAAACAATTAAAAGTACATGTTGCTGTTATCATTGACCGTCGTAGGCCGAAATCTGACGGAACCTTGCCTCTTAAACTCAGAATTACATTCAACAGGGAAAGAAAATATTACAACATTGGATATGATATTTCCTTAGCAGATTGGGCAAAATATTTAGCAGGTAATTATCGGGGAGCTTTGAAGGACTTAAGAACTCAAATTGTAGAGTTTGAAAATGGCGCCAATCAAGTTATAAGAGATATAGAAAGAAGCGATGAACAGTTTTCATTCAGGAGATTCGAGGAATTGTTTTTTGAACCTAAGCCAATCGTAAAAAATGCATTAGAGTTAATGGCTGAATATTGTGAAGCTTTAAAAGCTAACGGAAAAATTAGTAGTGCCGATTCCTACAATACAGCAAGAAATTCACTCATTGAGTTCTATGGCAAGGACAAACTTGATTTTAAGGAAATAACCCCTGCTTTACTGGACAAATATCAAAAATGGGCTATTGCAAAAGGAAAGTCCCATGCAACAATTGGCATTTATCTCAGGAACCTTAGAACAGTATTTAACCTTGCTAAAACAAGAGGAGTTATTGATGCCTCTATATACCCTTTTGGAAGAGGTAAGTTTATAATACCTACTTCAAATGCAAGGGACATAGGATTAAGTAGGGGAGCAATAACAATGCTTTACAATTATGTCCCAGGAAACAATCTTAATGAAGCAATGTCGAAAGACCTGTGGTTCTTTATGTACATGTGTAACGGCATGAACGTAAAAGACATGTGCAGACTTAAATTCAAAGATATTGTTCAAGACTCAATAGTTTTTGTAAGAGCCAAAACAGAAGGTACATCTAAATCGATTAAGCAAATAGTAGTACCCATGAATGAGTATGTATGGGCTATTATTGAGAAGTGGGGAAACAAAGAAAGGATTCCTGAACAATACATTTTTCCCTTTTTTACAAAAGGAATTAGTGCAGAAGATGAAAGAAGAATAAGCCAGAATCTTACAGGAGTTATTAACGACTGGATGAATAGGATTGCAAAGAAGCTGAACTTGGGAGTGACTGTCACCACCTATTCGGCAAGGCACTCTCATTCAAACATTTTGAATATGAGTGGTGCTCCTACTAAACTGATAGCGGACAATTTAGGACACAGGTCTATTACTACAACCGAAAAGCATTATTTAGCCAGTTTTGATGAAGAAGAAAAACGCAGGTATTCTAAAAACTTGCTATTTTTCCGAGAGGATAATCAAGAGTAATTATGTACAACCCAGATAGTTATCAAAGAAATTATTATGATTTAAAGTTAGTGCCCGAGAGCCTAACTTTTTTTCTTTTATCTGAGTATGACTTTGAACTTTTTGCAAGTATGCAGGAGAAAAAGAATGCTCAATTGTTTCCTTCTGTTCTAAGATTTTGGGCGGTATATAAAAAAGTGCTTTCCAATTTACAAATCGACAACAATGAGATATACTTAGTTTTAAATGGTTTAATTGCCTCTGAAGAGTTCTTAGGGACAAATGATAAAAATGCAAGGTGCTTTCTTTTACAAGCATACAAAGGGTACTTTCTCAATCAGGCTAAGGTTTTAGAGTCAGATGCTAATTCAGAAGAATACCAACAAACTATAAGTTTTTATAAGAGCATAGCTTGGCTATTAGAAGGAAGAATTAACCAAATTAGAGTTGAATCAGAATCTCCAGAAGACCAGAATATATCGGAGCCATTTGATAGAAATGAGGATAGGAGAATCCTTGAAAATGAAAAACAGTCTGTCCGAAATGATATATTAAAACCTCTTCAATTATTCAAGGGGACTAATCTTAAAAAGGAGCGAATTTGTAGTGATGCTGATTATGAAAGGATTTATCAATCGGTAGTTGCAACAATTGAAAATGGCTTAGCAGAAGTTAGAGGAGGAAGAGTTTATAGTATTCATCTAACTAAGGGTATAATTAGGTATACGTTTTATCTTATTGCAAAAGCAGCAAGGGTAGATAAAAAAATAATGATTGAACTACTAATTGCTTTGTTTGAAAACTTTTCATCAGATAGCTACGAAACAATATCAGCACATTTTCATGAAGTTCCGAAGCTCTACGAATCTACACGGCTACAAGCTTTTTCGAGTTAATTATGTTATTTCTAATGTTATTTCTGTTACCCATAACAGGATGAGTTGACAGGTCATTTTCTGCTTGTTGCTTTGCAAAAAACAATAGAAAATGACACTAATCGAAAACCTCCTACAAAAACTTGAAAAGATTGAATCTCTCTTAAGCCAACAAGAAACGGAAAAGAGCAAATCGCATTCAGAAAGTGGAGAAAACTTAAAGCAAATAGGCGGCATTGATTTTGCATGCAACCTTACAAACCTTCCAAAATCCACTATTTACTATTTAAGTAGTAAAAGAGAAATCCCCTGTTTCAAAAAAGGGAAAAGACTCTATTTTTCTCGAATTGAATTGGAGAAGTGGCTCACATCTGCACCGGTTCTAACGATTCAAGAAGCTAGCAAAAATGTTAGAGCTATTCGAATGAACCGAAAAATGACGAAAAGTGCTTAAAATAAAGGTGCTTGCTCCAAGGCTTTTGAATTTAGATTATTTATTCACTCTTAAACAAGGTTCAAAGAAATATTGTCAAATCCCGAATTATTCGATAGCCCTATTTTGTCATATACTGAGTTATAAATCAGCCGAAAATTATCACGAAGGAAGAGGTAATTCGTTTTGCAAATTACACAGTAGTATTCTTGACCAGCATATCAGATTTTATCGTAAAACAATAGAATTCTTACAAAATGAGGCAAGAGTGCTTTTGGTCAACCGAATCTATAGCCCAGGCCATTTTCCCAGAAGTTATCGATTCAACAATGAGCTTCTTGAAAATGGTTTAGAGTATGTATCAATTGAGGTTTCAATCCGAGAATGGAGAAGATTTGAAAGATTTAAATCACATAGTGCAATTTTTAGGCAAAATCTTACATCCAATAGATTGTCCTTAGTAGATTTTTTAAATAGCGGTAGAATCACTATTGATACTAGCGCTGCAAGTAATGCAATAGATGCATTGATGAAAGACAGGCATCCAATGTCTAGAGATCATCAAAGTAGAATCATAAGAGACATTGACCAGAATAACATGAATGAATTGATTTCCTTTGATGAAGCAGGTTGGCGAATGCACTCCCCATTTACTATGCTGAAAAAGGAAATACGTAAACATCTGAGAGTAGACGGGGAACCTTTAGTAGAGCTTGATGTAAAAACCAGCCAGCCATTTCTGAGTTTAATTCTTTTTCAAAAGGAATATTGGATGCAAACAGGCAGATTCGAGAAAAAATATAAAAGCTTAGAAATAGGAACTCTAATACCAACTCTCGGTAAGCATATACAGGATACAATTCAAGGGTTTATTCCATATATGTTCCCAATTCGCTCCGATGGCATTACAAATATCGATTCAGGACTAATTGAATATGCTGAAGCACTAACCAATAATAGGGTAGACATTTACTCACGCTTAGCAAATCTTTCTAATACCCTACGCAAGGAAAAAGGATATAAGCATAATGAAGTGAGCAGAAACTCGGCAAAGAAAGCTTTAATGAAGTACCTCTTCGGGCCAAACAATGCAAAAAGAGTCAGAAATTCAACATTGAATCAAGTATTTGCAACAAGATTTGGGCTTGTGGATAGCCTATTCACTTTGCTTAAATCATACAAGACTGGAACTTACAAAACTAAATATTCTAACAAACGTGAAGCGTTCTCCATAGACAAAGGCTATTGTTTGTTTGCTCATTATCTGCAAAGAATAGAATCCACAATATTGCTTGATTACATTTGTCCGGCCATACTTAAAAAGGACTCATATACGCCTCTAATACCGATTCATGATTGCTTACTTACTACAGTCAAATATTCCCAATTAGTTCAAGATACCATGCAGGATGTTTTATCTAACATTGTAGGCTTTCCAGCAGTGGTAGTAAAGAAAGAGTTTTAAAAAGACTAAATGCTACCATCTCTCTATTTAACGACTATCAATTGTGCCAAATTACAAATCAAGTAATGAGTAATTCTAATGATAAGCAAATTGAAACCGTTCATTTAAATCTTGATTAAAATTCGGTGTGTTTCCAAATGATATAGACGTGATGTAATTATTCTTGTTGTATTTATATTTTATAAATACTGGGTAGTTATTATAATAAAATGCCGTCGGTAAATATTGGCTTCGGAAAAGAACATACACAAAGAAATCATTCATAAATGCATAATCAAATAAGTCTTGTTGGTATCCCGTAATACCCCAAAAATCGAACTTGATTGTTTCATAACTCTCTGATAAATCTTTGTAACTTAAAAGTGCCAAGTTTTGCAAATTAGCGTTGTCTTTAAGCTTGTTTCTTGTTGTGCCGTAAACGAATCTTATTTGTAATTTATTAAAAGCGGGACTACATCTTTGACATACTTCTAATACACTATCAAGGTCGCTAGTAGAATTATATTTTAAAATGAAGATGATACTATCTCTCTCAAGACTAGGATTAAGAAATTTATAGTTTATCCTTGACACCTGATTATTTGCATATTCAAAATAAGTACCCAGTCCCCTCCTTTTCGGTTCATTGAAATTGTCAGGGTATTGATATAACCTTGTCAACCTTCCATTTTCATACACATTGGAAAACTCCTTTGTAATTCCAAATACAATATCTGTGGATTGAATCTTGGACAATTGATTATTTCTATAAATTAATGTATCCTTCGATAGGATTTCTGGACTGATTAAATACCCGTATAGCAAGGAGTTAATCGTACTCTTGTTAGTGTATTTTAATTTATACTTATTGGGAATTGCCCCTAGTATTGTCACAGAATCGAGAAGATTTTCACTTGCAGACAAATCTGAAAAGTCATACCCCTTGTCATCGCTTTCGGCAGATTCAATTCTTTTATTGCATTGCGAAAACAAAAGAGATATAGCTATGGCTGTAAAAGCGATTTGAATCCTAATTTTCATATTAATGAATTGAGAAGCGTGAATTATAAATTTGATTTTAGTAAATTGATTCATTCATCAATAAGCATCAATATGATATATCCCTTACAGGATTGTTCCCATTTGCTAATTGACATTGTATCATAGTACTTCTGCCATTTTGCATAATACATAGTACTTTCTTTATCGCAAGATGTTGCAGTTAGAATATTCAATTCTTCAATATCGGATTTACTTAGTGTCTTTAGGTATGCCACAAATTGTTCTTCATTCCTTCCTCGAGTTCTTGGTTTAAAATCAATATCATTTAATAACATAATCAAATATTCTGCCGTCCATATTTCTTTACCAAAGGCTTCTACTGGAATTTCCTTTTTGGTTGGCCTTTTCTCAACATAAGTATTTGTTTGGGGTTGGGTGTAAGTATTTATTTGAGGATTCCGCAATTTCTGCGATACATCAAGTATGTTTCTTTCTATTTGCTTTCCAAACGCATATAATCTATTAAATGAATTATTATCTGTTAGGTCGGTGGGGGTTGAATTCAAATAATTGATGTAATTAGAAATATTAATACGGAATTCTTCCGCATATTTTGAATGTAAAGGCGCTATACGTTCGTCAACTAATGCGTATAGATAGGCAATTAAATTATCAATCTGTTGGCCTCTTTGATTAAAGGCTTTTTCCTTTGCATCAAGCACCTTTTGAAGCAATGATAAATCAATCGGATTGACATATTCATCCGGTTGGTAGATTTTACCATATCCCCCTGTGTTACCGGGGGTTTTTCCCATATTATCTTCAGTTCTTCGATAGTCCAGACCTGCGGCAAAGCCCCTAGAGTATCCATCGTCATAACTCGAGTAACTCTCTTCTCTATTTGGTTTTGGAGCTGTTCTTGGAGCCTTTGGTATACAGCCTTTTCCTTTTTGATAGCAGTAGGCTTTCGCAAATCCATCTTTAAAGCCCTTTTCGAATAGCGTTTGTGCGTTTACTCCAATAGATAGAAAAAATAGTGCTAGACTAAAAATCAACTTCATCATATTTCTAGTATTAAAGGGGTGGGCAAAAAATCTTCTGGTTTTACACAAGGTACACTATGAAAAAAGCTAAATAAAATTAGGCATATATGCCTAAAGCTCAACGGTTTTGAAGACAGACTTTGGTTTGGTGAATAAAACCAGAGACAAAGCGTACCTAATTAGTTTCGGAAAGCGGGTTAAAAGCTTGAGAAATGCCAAGGGAATGACTTTGGAAGCTATTGCTTTTGAGGCCGATATTGAATTAAGTCAAGTTCACAGAATTGAGAAGGGTCAAATCAATCCTACCTTAACTACACTGAAACTATTAGCTGCTGCTTTGAATATCTCTATCTCTGAGCTTGTAAATTTTTCTGGTGAAGATGGCTCACCTGAGAGTTAGGTCAGTTATAACTACTCCCCCCACTGAAATTATGCTTTTGGGTATCCCCCCTTCTTTCTATAAGTCGTATTCAAGAGAGACCTACTTTTATTAAGCCCATTACTCTACTATATGCAGTACGCTTGAAAAAGTTGACACAGAATATAACTATAGCATTTGTGTATCAAAATGTGTATCAAATAAAAAAGCGGCTACTAACTTTCGTTTGTAACCGCTTGATTATCAAGCTCCCCCTGCTGGACTTGAACCAGCGACCCTCTGATTAACAGTCAGATGCTCTAACCAACTGAGCTAAGGAGGAATGTTTTCCGCTCTAACCTCCCGATAACTATCGGGATGAGCTAAGGAGGAATTTCCCTTTCGGGGTTGCAAAAATAGGGGGTTAGATTGTTCAACCAAACAAAAAATTATTTTAGCCGTTCTTCTTTCATAAAATCTGCTACCGCCATGTCTGTTACTCCTTCTGCCAAAGGGCTGGTCCTTCTCAATTGGATGAGCTTTTTGCTTACCCTCATTGCCAATGCCATGGCCAATATTTTGCCCATCAACGGGCTTAATACCGGGCAGGTATCGGCCCTCTACCCCAACCTTTTTGTGCCCGATGGATTCACTTTTAGCATCTGGTCGGTTATTTATACCTGGCTGTTGTTGTTTGTTATTGTCAGCAGCAGCTGGCTGCTCAGCAGCAAAGCCAGCCAAGCCAAACGCAGTGCTGCAGCCCAACTCAGTCCACTCTTCATCATCAGCGGATTCGTTAATGTAAGTTGGATTTTGGCCTGGCATTACCTGCAGATATGGCTCAGCCTTGGCCTCATGCTGGTACTGCTGACGCTGCTCTTCCTGCAGTTTCGGCGCATACAACAGGCTACAGCCACCGCTTCGGCCGCCATACGCTGGCTCTTATTTGCCCCATTTGTCATTTACTTCGGATGGATATCGGTAGCCACCATTGCCAACACCACCGCCTTATTGGTGCATGTTGGCTGGCAGGGCGGCCCACTGGAGCCAGCTGTTTGGTCGGCGGTAATGATGTGTGTGGCCGGTCTACTCGCCTTGCTGGTAGGAGCCGGTTTGCGGCAGCCGCTGTATGCTGCGGTGCTGGTTTGGGCTATGCTGGGCATTTACCGTGCACAACAAACCACCACGCCGTGGCTTGGGCAGGTGGCATTGGTGGTAGCAGCTGTAGCTGCACTGGCCAGCATTGCAGGCTTCTGGTTGGCAAAAGCAAACAACACCACAAACTCATCCACAGTCAGCATCCAATAGATAGGCATCCCGTACATTCGTGGGCAATTTACCTATTGTTGTTGCTTTGCCTATGGCACTCATTAATATTCCTTTACCGCAGTCTATTGCCCGACGCCTCTATATCTCCTCCGGCGACCCCCGGCGTATGCAATTGAAAGTGCTGAAAAAACTATTGACCAAGGCCCGCTACACCGAGTTTGGCCAGCAGTTTGGTTTCGATGAAATTCTCATGAGCCGTCATGCCGGCAAAGCCTTTCAGCAGCGGGTACCCACCTACGATTACAGCAAACTGTACAATGCTTTTTGGCACAAAACCCTGCAGGGTGTGCCCGATGTGTGCTGGCCGGGGCAGATCAAATTTTTTGCCCTTAGCAGCGGCACCAGCGAAGCGGCCAGCAAATACATTCCCATTACCAAAGACCTCATTAAGGCCAACACCCTAACCAGTCTGCGGCAGTTGTTTTCCCTCACTGGCTATCACTATGTCAACTTTGGCGCCCTGCCCAAAGGCTGGCTCATGCTGGGCGGCAGTACGGAGTTGCAAAAAGGACCCACCTACTACGCCGGCGACCTGAGCGGTATTCAGCAGCGCAATATTCCGTTTTGGTTTCAGCGGCTGTACAAGCCGGGCAAGCGCATAGCCAAGGAAAGAGACTGGGCAGTAAAAATTGAAGAGATTGTAGCCAACGCACCCAACTGGGACATTGGTTTTATCGTAGGCGTTCCCGCCTGGTTGCAGCTGTGCATAGAAAAAATTATTGATCGCTACCAGCTCAACAATATACACGACATGTGGCCCAACCTCAGCTTTTATGTACACGGAGGCGTGGCCATGGAACCGTATAAAAAAGGCTTCGAAAAACTGCTGGGCAAGCCCATCACCTACATAGAAACCTACTTAGCCAGCGAAGGCTTTTTGGCTTATCAAAACCGCCAGCATGCCAAGGGCATGAAGCTGGCTATCAACAACAATATCTTCTTTGAATTTGTGCCGTTTGACGAGCAGCATTTTGATGCCGAAGGCAACATGCTGCCCGATGCCCGTGCACTCATGATTCATGAAGTGGAAGAAGGCCGCGACTACGCCATTCTCATCAGCACCAATGCAGGTGCGTGGCGATACCTTATTGGCGATACCGTTCGCTTTGTAGACCTCGAACATCTCGAAATCATCATCACCGGCCGTACCAAACACTTCCTGAGTTTGGTGGGCGAACACCTGAGTGTAGAAAATATGAACAGGGCCATTCAAATGGTGGCCAATGAGCTCAATGTGTGCATTCCGGAGTTTACGGTGGCGGGCATCCCTTATGGCAATTTCTTTGCTCACCATTGGTTTGTAGCCTGCGACGATCCTGTGGATGAAGCACAGTTGCGCCAACTGCTAGATGCCAAGCTGAAGCAACTCAACGATGATTACGAAGTAGAACGCAAGCATGCGTTGAAAGAAGTTTTGCTGACAGTACTGCCCGAACATGCATTCCTCGACTTTATGGCCAGCAAAGGAAAAATTGGTGCACAGCACAAGTTTCCGCGGGTGCTGAAGGGCAAAATGTGGGAAGACTGGCAGCAGTTTCTGCAGTCGCACAAGATTCCCGTTGGCACAGCCACCCAGCCTTCGTAAATTGTCCGCCTCATAAAAACTTGCATGGATATTTTGTTGAAAGGCATCGGGTTGGGATTGTTCTTATCCATAGCGGTAGGGCCCATCGTGTTTGCCATTCTCAAAGTAAGCATGAAGCTGGGCCACAAAGCAGGCTACGCATTTATAGCAGGCGTTAGCCTTAGTGATGTGCTGCTGGTTCTTGTTGGCAATTTGGCCGCAGAATTGTTGAGCTCCGTTTTACAATACAAAAACTGGATTGCTGCCGGTGGTGCACTCATCCTCATTATTATGGGTACCTATAGTTTGCTCTTTGGCAAAGACCCGAAAGATGACAGCCCCAACGATCTCAACATCAGTTTTCGGCAGCGGGATATGCTGCGTTTTTCCTTGCAGGGTTTTTTCATGAACCTCATCAACCCCGGCCCCATTTTCTTTTGGCTCAGCACCTGCACGGCCTTTGCTTTTTTACCCCTGCGGGAAAGAACCTTGTTGTTTGCTGCCTGCCTGGTAACCGTGCTGGCCACCGATATTTTGAAAGTGTTTTTTGCCGGTCGTATTCGCCTCTTGCTTACGCCACGCACCCTGCATAAAATTCATCAGCTTTCTGCGCTTATCCTCATTGGTTTTGGTGTCGCCATCTTTGGCGGGCTCATCATCAGCATCCTGCAGTAAACTGTCAGTTCCATTTTATTTCGTTAGCCTTAACAATTTGACGCCGCCAGTTTGGCCAATGCCCGTTAAGTTTGAAAGGTGAAGTTTTTGTACATCGCCTCGCTGCTACTGCTCCCTGCTTTGTGTCAAAGTCAGGCCACCGCTTTGTTGTTGAAAAAGAACAACAAAACCATTCAGCGCTACTACCCTGGCCGTACCATTTCTTTTTTTACTACAGATAAAATGCCTGTGAATGGCCGGCTCGACAGCCTGGTGCGGGATTCCTTGTTCCTCACGTATTTTCAACTGGTACGGGTGCCTACACCTTGGGGCACTTTTCGCATGGATACTGCCGGTCGTTATTCTATTGCTTTCAGCATGGCCAATGTAGGAGCATTGCCAAGAAAAAGAAACCGCTGGTTTGAAGGCACACTAATGACTGGTGGCCTTGCCTATACCGTACTTAATTTAGTCAATACCGTTCGGGAAAAAGATCCGCCCTTTGGCAAAGACAATATTGCCAACATCATTGGTGGCCTTGGTACCGCAGCAGTGGGCTTCACCATTGCCAAACTCAAAAAAAGCAGCTATACGCTGGGCAAAAACTACCGTCTTTCGGTGGTAGAGTAAAAGCCACTACACAGCAATTGGTTCTTGTGCCTTATTTTTCCAGCCATGAAGCATTTTTGGAAACGGCTGAAACGTACCGTGCTTGTATTGGTGATAGCACAGTTTGTGTACATTCTCTATATCTGGGTATTTCCGCCACCCATTACAGTAACGCAAATAGGCAGCTTGCTCGGTGGCCACGGCCTCAGCAAAGACTGGGTGTCGTACGATGCCATTAGCCCCAATGCAAAGCTGGCGGTAATGGCTGCCGAAGACCAGTTGTTTCCCGACCACAGCGGCTTCGACTGGAAGAGCATTGAAAAAGCATTGGCCTATAACAAAAAGAAACCCGGCCGCATCAGAGGTGGTAGCACCATCAGCCAGCAGGTAGCCAAAAACGTGTTTTTGTGGCAGGGCCGCAGTTGGGTACGCAAGGGACTCGAAGTGTATTTTACGTTTATGATAGAAACGCTCTACAGCAAGCAGCGCATTTTAGAACTCTACCTCAACGTAGCCGAAATGGGCGAAGGAGTGTTTGGTATAGAAGCGGCGGCGCAACGCTATTATGGCAAACCCGCTTCGGCACTTACCCGGCAGCAGGCTGCACAAATAGCTGCTTGTTTGCGTAACCCCAAACTGTACACCGTAAAACCGCTTAGCAAATTTGTGAGCCGCCACAGTGGTTGGGTGCTGCGCCAAATGAGCAACATCGATGGCGACCCCGATATTCAACAGGTGATAGCCGCAAGCAAGTAGTCCTTACTTTTGAAGATGCGGTGCAGGAAATATGCCGGAGTTTTATGGCTGACGATACTATGGCTGATGCAGGCTTGCACGGGCAGCCAGTATGTTGTAGGCAAAAAATACAGCCCTGCACAAATGCAAGCAGATGCACAACTGCTGTGGCAAACCTATCGGCAGGTGCATCCATCGTACAACTGGTACACTCCCGCCGATACAGTGGATGCCCGCTTTCAACAACTCATCCGTTCCCTCACAGATAGTCTTCCTGAACCTGAGTTCAGGCTTCGATTGGCCTATGCCACGGCAGACATTCGCTGCGGGCACACTTCCATCATGTCGCCCAAAAGCATCAGCAAAGCGCTGAACAACCGGCCCGGTGCCAGCTTTCCCTTGCAGGTAAAAGTGTGGGGCGACAGCATGATTGTAACAGACAACACCGGCCCCAACCGCGACAGTGTAAAACGCGGCGTTGCCATCACCCATATTGATAGTGTGCCCGTGCAAACACTCATTCGCCAAATGGAAGCGTACATATCAGTTGATGGTACCACCCAACGCTATGCCGATGCCATTTTAAGTGCCAGCTTTCCCAGCCGTTTTCGCTGGATGTATGGTTTGAAACCTACGTACAACATTCAGTATGTAGACAGTGCCGGAAAATCACAAATAGCCAAAGTGGGTTTGCAAATGCCCCGCATGCCCGATAGCAACCGAAGAAAAGCTGCAAGAGTTCCTGCTCCTCGTCCGCAGCCCGATGGCATCAAGCGTCACGCATTTGGATTTATGCGCATTGATACCGCCCGGCAATATGCCTATTTGCGCATCAGCAGTTTTAGTGGCAATGGTTTTAAAAA
>JADLHL010000070.1 GCA_020848815.1 Chitinophagaceae bacterium
CGGCTCGTTTTTGGTTTGATAAATACCACATCGATGGCTTTCGGGTAGATGCGGTGAGCAGTATGCTGCGCCTCGATTACAGCCGCAATGAAGGCCAGTGGGAACCCAACGAATTTGGCGGCAACGGTAACATTGAAGCCATTGCTTTTTTGAAGGAAATGAACGAGATGATTTATCGCGATTTTCCGGATACACAAACCATAGCAGAAGAAGCAACGGACTGGCCGGGAGTAAGCAAACCTACCTTTGCGGATGGCATTGGCTTTGGTATGAAGTGGATGATGGGCTGGATGCACGACACTTTGAAGTACTTCAAGAAGGATCCTATCTTCCGGCAGTTTCAGCAAGATCAGTTTTCGTTTAGTATGATGTATTACAACGACGAAAATTTTATGCTACCGCTCAGCCACGATGAAGTGGTGCATGGCAAGAGCCCCATGCTGTATAAAATGCCCGGCGATGAGTGGCAGAAATTTGCCAACCTTCGTTTGCTGTACACGTATATGTTTACGCACCCCGGCGGCAAGCTGTTGTTTATGGGCAATGAATTTGGCAGCACCCAGGAGTGGAACCACAAAACAGAACTGCCTTGGGAACTGCTGCAATACGACTGCCACCGCCTGCTGAAAGATTGTGTGCGGGATGTGCTGCACCTGGTAAAAGAAGAGCCTGCTTTTTACGAAATACAATTTGATGCGGATTGCTTTGAATGGGTGGAAATCAACCGCCGGGCAGAGTGTGTGATGGCTTTCCGCCGCAGGGCTAAAAAAGAGAAAGATGATGTGATAGTGGTGTTCAACATGACACCGGTGGTTCGTCACGACTTTCCGATTTATGCAACTGGCAATAAGCAGTGGAAAGAAATCTTCAACTCCGACAGCAAAGCGTACTGGGGCACGGGTGATGTATTCAACCCAGACATACCCTGCACATTGGTAGACAAAGAAAGCAAGCGGTACGAGCTGAAATTACACTTACCGGCATTGGGTGCTATTGTATTGAAATAGACATAACGAATACTTATAAAAAAGCGAACAGCATTCTGAATGTTGTTCGCTTTTTTTGTTTGCAGTTTCCCTTTGTTTCAATGGTTAAAAGCACAACGTTATGCGGTACGTTTTTTTAATGACACTAGCAGTGTCACTTTTATGTAGTGAAACACTTGCACAAGTAAATGAGCCAGCAAAAAACAAGTATACCGCACAAAAGGGATTCGGTTTTTATGCATTGGTTCAGCCATCATGGTATAATCAAACCGCTTTGAATGAAAGATTGGCAACCATTGGCGCAGGCAAAATGGGCAAGTTTAGTTTGTCAATGGGGTTGGGCGTTTCTTACCTGTTTAAAACCGGAACAGAGCTTGCATTAGATGTAGCAATGTTTCATCGGAACTATACAAATGAAACCTATCAATTACAAGCTTTTCCTGTCAATTATGATTTTGTAATTCGTCAATCGCTGTTTTCGCTTCGAGATGCCAAAGTGTATGTGCTGGCTGGCGCCGGTGGATTTGAACAGGCTGTAACTATAGAAAGGCCCGTTGCTGCAAATGCAGCTTTCAATCAGGTGCTTGCTGCAAACAATGCCAGCAGAATGACGCAAATGAATGATTATTTTTTGGCAGGGTTGGGCCTGCGTTTTCCAACAAATGAAAATGCAGATAAACAGGTTGGAGAATATGTTGCTATGGAATTGGGCTATCGGCATCAAATGGGAGATTCGTGGTGGAATACCCATTTTGCTGAACTCAACAATAGCCCTGATGCTTCATTCCGGCAATTCTATCTTTCGTTTAAGTTTGGTTTGTTTCTGAAAGGGAAGAAAAAGTAGGTGATTGGGGTCTCGGTTTTATTTTCAGCAATGTATCCTGTAAGGGATGTTGCGAAAGTCAATCACTTCAACTTCATCTGTGCAAAATAGGGATGGTCGGGGTTTACTATCAACTCTTGGCGCAGCGGGTGTATCAGTACATCCATATCTTCCAAAGGAATGGCGCCCAAAAGCACTTCGCTGTCTCCGGGCAGCACCATGGCATTTACTGAAGTTCTTCTGTTTTTGAATTTTACTTCCAAGGGTGCTACTACATCGCATTCCACAATTTCGCCATTCGCCAATTGTGCTTTGCGTTTTTCTACCACACGCAATTGCAATTGTTCCTGAATGTTTTCATTGATACAAAGCATGTAGCTGCCAGTGTCTACCAATGCGGTTACAGTCATGCGTTTCACTTCCTCCTCGCCAATATAATGCCTCTTGGCAAGTTCCAAATCTCCACCATTGATCAGTTCTATTTCTGCATATACCAAACCCATAGGATACTATTTGTCTGAAGTTAGTATTTTTTGTTTACCAGCCAACGTCTCCAGTAAGCAACGTTGCGTTGATTCACTTACCAGCAGCGTCTCCTGTAAGGGACGTTGCGTTGATTCACCAACATCTACTTTACCCATTCCCCGTTTTCGTCACCGGCTTCTTTTTAGCGGGTGCAGCGGGTTTTGCAGGCGTTGTTTTCTTAGGGGTTGTTGGTGCAGCTTTTGCCTTTTCTTTTTCCTCGGCTGTCTTCAGGTTTTTTTCTGTTTGCTTATCGAGGGCTTCATCGTCAAAGCTGCCATCATCTTTCAAAATGAGCATGGGCTTGGGCTCGTTGCCATCGCCACGGGCTTCCATAAATAGCTTGTCGATGTACTGCCAGCCGCCTTTGTCCCACTTCAATGCTTCGTAATCGCCACCGGGTACCAGTGTGTATTTTTTTTCCGGTTCGTTCGATTCACTCACCAGATTATCAATCACAATCAGGCTGTCTACTTCATCATAATTGATGCGTGCACGGCCTTCTTTTTTGTACTCCAGTACATAACGCTTACTGCCTCTGGGAAAAATAGAATCGTTGTTGAAGAAGAAAAAATCACCACCAAATTGTGGCTGCCCGTCTTCATCAAATCGAAGGATGTCTATCCATTTGCGGGTGGTACGGTCGTTGTTTTCATCGTAGCCCAACAGCGTGTATACTTTCTGTTGGTTCACTTCGTGTTGCAGCAGTTTGTAGTACACGGCACCAATCCAGTTTTGATTGTTGCGAATACTGTCTTGCGGTTGTTCGCTGTAATCAGATACATCAAATAGTGGCGTAAACCGGATGCTGCCATCGGGTGTGTTGTATTGAATCACACCACGCTGCCGGTAGTTGTCATCATTCATAGGTATGTGCCAGGTGATGATGCGAAAGCTGCTGTCTTCGGGATACAACACCGGCGCCATTTGCATGGAGTCGAAGCTGAAGTAAAAAGAGTGAGGAACCCGCATGGCACGTACCAGCAAGCGGGTAAACATACTGTCGGCACGAAGGCGGTCGGTAGCAAACGTATCGTCGAGCATCCGGTCGCCATAGGTTTGCAGCGAATCGTCGATGCGTTGCAGCAAGGTAAAGTTGGACGACGTAATTCGTTGCGCTGCGCCTTCGTTGGGAACGGCCAGCCACATCAGTATCAGCAAAAAGAAAATGCGCATGGTTGCAAGGTATCTAACAAGCATAACAACGCTGTGAGGCTGTGGATATTTTAACAGCTTAGCCAATTGGCTGGCGTTGCCACACCTGAGCCAGATGCGACAGGCTGGGCGATTCCATATCGGCGAGGGCAGGCGGTAACTGCAAGTCGGGTTGTGTGCTGCGTAAAAACACAGCATGCATGCCGGCATTGCGGGCAAAATACAGGTCGCTGGTATTGTTGCCCACCATAATAGAGCGGCTGAAATCTATCTCCGGGAAATCGGCTTTGGCCTGAAAAGCCATGCCCGGATTGGGCTTGCGGTTGGGGCTGTTGTCGTCGGTATCGGGGCAATAGTAAATGGCATCAATACGGCCGCCGGCTGCAACAATGGTCGCCGTCATCCGTTGGTGAATCTCATCCAGATTTTCTTTCAGCGTAACGCCTTTGCCCACCCCTTTTTGATTGGTGACAATAATGATGCGGCTGAAGATGTTGCTGAATACAGCAATGGCTTCCACAGCATCGGGGTAAAACTGAAACTCATCCCAATGATGGATATAATCTTTTACTTTTTCAATGTTTATGACGCCGTCGCGGTCGAGAAAAAGTGTCCAGCTTTTATCGGGTTGTAGCATAGGAAAAGAATGGGCGAAATCGGTTTGTGCTTTGGCGTAATCTTCGGGTATACCAATATCGATGAAATAACCATTTGTTACCACGCCATACAATTGTGCTTGTGCCAGCAAGTGTGGCATGATGATTTTTTCCCAAGAGCAGGAAGCGGGAAATGCAGATACATCAAACCGTTGTCTGTTTATCCAATAGGCACCTGCATTGATGAGCCCGCTGCTATGGGCTTCTTTTTCATGAAACTGAACGATGCGGTGTTGCGCATCTATTTGCACCAATCCGTAGCGGTCGGCATGCTGCATGTAAGTGAGCAGCACGGTTGCCACGGCTTTGTATTGCTGATGTTTATGTAATGCATCCGCAAAAGAGCAATCTAAATAACTGTCAGCATTCAGTATCAGCACATCATCACTTTTGCACAACGATAAAGCCTGCAACACAGCGCCGCCAGTACCGAGTGGAGTAGTTTCAATTGAAAAGTCGATACGGATGTGGGGATGATATTGTTGCCAAGCAGCAACGGCTTCTTCTACTTCAGTAGCGCCGATGCCCAATGCCAGTACAAAGTGCTGAAAGCCTTGTGCCAACAGCCTTTGTAGCAAATGGTACAAAAAAGGTGGCCCATCTACCGGTGCTAAACATTTGGGAGTGCCCCCCGTTACCGATTGCAAACGGGTGCCGGCACCGCCTGCCAGTAAGATAACGCTATGTAAAGAATCGGGCATGTATTTATGCAGAAAAAATCTGTGCTTCTACCAGCTGACAAATGGTATGGCCAATGAGCATGTGGCACTCTTGTATGCGTGGCGTATCGTTCGATGGTACATCAAAAAGATAGTCGCTAAGGGGGCGCAATGCACCACCTTTTTCGCCGGTCATACCAACGGTGATGATGCCTTTGGCACGGGCCGCTTCAAAAGCCTTTACCACATTGCCACTGTTGCCGCTGGTGCTGAGTCCTACCAGTACATCGCCGGGTTGCATAATGCCTTCCACCAATCGGCTGTAAATGCTGTTGTAATCATAATCATTCGCTGCAGCAGTGATGTACGATGTGTTTACATGCAAGGCTTCAGCTGGCAGTGCAGGCCTTTTGCGGTTGTAAAAGGCACCGGTGAATTCTGCTGCCAAATGTTGTGCATCGGCGGCGCTGCCACCATTGCCACAGAAGTAGAGGCGATGGCCATTGCGAAAGGCTCCGGCAATAAGTACACTCACTGTTTCGGTGAGTTGCAACAATCGTTCGCTGGCCAGCAGCTGTTGCTTGGCATCAATCGACGATTGAAATATTTGTTGAATGGTTGCTTGCATGTGTTCTTGCTTAAATGGTCCAGGATTGTACACCGTGCATGCAAAAATGAAACGGATATACCTGGCCGCCAAAGCTATTCAAAGTTTCTGTCACCCGGTGGCGGCTATTGTTGGGGCAGTAAAAGAAAACAAAACCACCACCACCGGCACCACTGATTTTACCTCCTGTAGCACCCGCATTTTTAGCTGCGGCATACAAGGCCTCAATATGTGGATTGCTGATGCCGTTGGCCATTTGTTTTTTGTAGGCAAAACCAATATCAAACAAATCGCCCATGTCTTGCAAGCGGCCTTTGAGCAAGGCTTCTTTCATGTGCAAAGCTTGTTGTTTTAAATGATGCATGGCCTGTATGCTGGGCTGTGCATCATTCCGCACATTGGCTTGCTGTTCTTCAATAATGCGGCCGCTTTGGCGGGCATGACCAGTGTAGTAGAGCACCAGGTTGTGCTCCAGCTCTTGCAGTACTTCGTGGCGAATGCGCAGCGGGTTTACAATTACATTTTCGCCGGGACCAAACTCCATGAAATTGATGCCACCAAAACTGGCTGCATATTGATCTTGATGACCGCCGGCAAATTGCAAATCATTACGTTCAATATCATACGCCAATCGGGCAATGTCGTACTCACCCAGGGGCAGCTGTAGCATTTCTGTAAAAGCACTAATGATGGCTACCACCAATGTGCTGGATGTACCAAGGCCGGAGCCAATGGGAGCATCCACCGAAGTAATGAGAGAGAATCCCGTTAATGGCAATCCATACTGTGCATGAATGCGATTGAACACTGCTGCATGCAATGGTAACGCATGTTGGGTGGGCAGTTGCGGTTGCCATGCAAAACGCAATTCCTGCTTGCTATCGAGGTCGTGCAATACAATGGCATTTTCCTGCAGCGGTTCTATACTGGCATGTGCAAATAAATCGATGCTGGCATTGAGCACGGCGCCACCAAAGCGGCTGGCATACGGATCAACATCCGTGCCGCCACCGGCAAAGCCTAACCGCAATGGAGCTTTCGATCGGAAGTGCATGTTGGGAGTTTACGAGTTTACAAGTTTCAATGATTCAGTGTTTCAAATCAGACATCAGACATCAGACATCAGACTTCCAAAATCTGTTCTACTAGTTTTTCCCAGCTGAGTTGTTGTTTTTCTTGCAGCAGGCCAGGCATGTAATGTGCTTTGCCTTTGTGCAAATAAGTTTGAATGCCTGCGGCAATGCTGTTGGCATTGGGTTCGCATACCACACCGGCTACATCATCGGGTACCATTTCGGGCAGGCCGCCTACGTTGGTTACCAGCATGGGTACTTCAAAATGATAGGCGACAGGTGTAACGCCGCTTTGTGTAGCATGACGGTAAGGTTGCACAATACAATCTGCAGCACAGGCAAAATATTTTACTTCCTCGTTGGCTACAAAACGGGTATGCAACAGCAGTTTGTCTTTTACCGCAGGGTGTTGCAACAGTGCTTCGTATTTCGATGGGTCGTCGTAGTACTCGCCGGCAATGAGCAGCTTCACATGGGTTGACTGCAATTGTTGCATGGCTTCCAGCAAAAGATCAAGTCCTTTGTACTGGCGTATCAATCCAAAAAACAGCAATACGTGATCGTTATCCTGTATGTCGAGTTGCTTGTGTTGGCGCAACCAGGCCCTTGCTTCGTTGCTGGATACACGTTCACCAAAATTGTCGTACAACGGATGCGGCACCAGTTGGGCGGGCTTGTTGCTAAACAGCCGCAGGTCTTGCAGCACTTGCTGGCTCATCACCAAAAAGCGATCAACGGGCTGCACAAAATATTTGGTAAACCACTTGTCGCCGGGGCGGCTTTCGTGGGGAAGAATGTTGTCGGCGATGCACACAATGCGGGTGTGTTTATTGCCCTTGATGCGGCGCAAAATAGTGCCGAGGCAAGGCCCCATAAACGGAATCCAATACCGCACAATCACTACATCGGGTTTGGCTTTTTTGATGCGGTTGCCTACCTGCCACCAGTTGAGTGGATTCACAGAATTGATGGCGGTTACAATGTGCAATCCTTCGGGTGCCGGTGCATGGGTAAACTGTGAGGTGCCAGGAAATAAAAACGAAGGATACTGCAGGCTGAACGACCAGATACTGCATGTATGTCCTGCATCGTTCAGTGCTTTACACAACCGCTCATTAAAAGTGGTAATGCCTCCCGGCCGCAACGGATGCGCCGGCCCTATGATGATGATATTTTTAGATTTGCTTTGGTACACGGATTTTATTGCACTAGATTTTTATGGGACGCGGATTTCGCAGATGAAACGGATAAGACGGATTTGCTGTTGAGTAGTAAGATGTTTTAAAAAGTAAGATCTTGTGTAAATCGATTACTTGTTGATATTGGCAAAAGCCTTTCTTTTAAATTCTGCTTTCTCTCCAAAGTTCAGCAAAAGACCAACTTCAATGTTGGTGGCTTTCAGGTAATTCAGCAATTGAGCTTCATGCTCCAGTTTCAGGTAACCGGTTGATTTTAATTCAACAATAACTTTATTGTCTACGAGTAAATCGGCGTAATAAGTTCCTACTATTTCTTGTTCATAAAAGACGTCAATCTTCTCTTGCGCCTTCACCACAAGTCCAGCTTTTGCCAATTCAATACACAAAGCATTTTCATATACTTTTTCCGAAAAGCCACAACCGAAATAGTTGTAGACATGGAAAAAGCAACGGATTATTTCTTGTGTTATTTCCTCATGAATCAACATGGTTTTCGATACTGAGTGTTCAACGAAATCAACAATAAAAACGGCGTCAATCCGGAAAATCCGTTTTGTCCGCGTCCTTGCCTTTTTTTAATTCCATCGCAATCCGTGTCCTATTACAATCCGAGTTTTTCCTCTATACCATACACGTTTCGCTCTGGTGAGTTGCGGGAAACAAGCTCCGATACAAAACCGGCGAGAAACAATTGAACCCCAACAATAGCCAGTACCAACGCAATGTAAAACGCCGGCTTGCTGGTGAGGTAGTATGTTGGGTCTATGAGTTTGTTGATGATGAGGAACGCACTGATGCCAAAGCCCAGCAGGAAGACGAGTGTGCCCCACAAACCAAAAAAGTGCATGGGCCGCTTGCCAAACTTGCCTACAAAAGTGATAGAAGCCAGATCGAGAAAACCATTGACAAAACGCTCCCAACCAAACTTGGTGGTGCCGTATTTGCGGGCACGGTGTTCCACTACTTTTTCACCAATCTTGCGGAAGCCATGCCACTTGGCTATGACAGGAATGTAGCGGTGCATTTCGCCGTATACTTCAATGCTTTTGATGACTTTTTTACGGTACGCTTTCAGGCCGCAGTTAAAGTCGTGCAGGTAAATGCCACTCACTTTACGGGTGGCCGCATTAAAGAGTTTGGAAGGCAAATTTTTGGTGAGCTTGTTGTCGTAGCGCTTTTTCTTCCAGCCACTCACCAGGTCGTATTGTTCTTCCCGAATCATACGCACCAGATCAGGTATTTCATCCGGACTGTCCTGCAAGTCGGCATCCATGGTAATTACTACGCTGCCTTGTGCTGCTTTAAAACCTTCGTTCAAGGCTGCACTCTTACCGTAGTTGCGCTGAAAGCGAATGCCTTTCACCTGCAGGTATTGCTGCCGCAATGTTTCAATCACTTCCCAGCTGTTGTCGGTGCTGCCGTCATCTACGAAAATAACTTCGTAGGCATAGCCTTCCCGCTGGCACACATCATGAATCCAGTGCGTTAGTTCGGGCAATGATTCTGCTTCATTCAGCAGCGGTATTACAAGCGATAAATCCATGAGCAACGAATGCGCAAATTATTGGAAAGGAGTTGGGGTTGGATTCTTTTTGGCCACAGCTGCACCAATCAAAGAACCGATAGCACCCACGATGAGGTACATAATTACAGATACAATAGCACCCATAGGGGCAGCCATTTTTTTACCAATACTCAGAGCTTTGTCTACTTCACTTTCGCCCATGCCTTGCTCCAGCATAGCAGTGCGTTGCATTTCCATGGCACGGTCGAGAGATTCAGGAAACAAAACGGTTAAAGAAAATGCCACCCACAAGCCCATGATGCCGGCTACCAACGCAGAAGCTTTAAACCCATGACCGAATGCTTGGCCAAAGGTTACGTTGCCATCCATTTGCTGCGCAAAATTGATATTGGCCCAAATAATGCCTCCCAGTAAAATGACGATAGGAACAATACCTAAAGCTTTGTTGGTTTCCAGTTTGAAAATGGTAACAACAACGGCAAATACAATCAGTATGAGGCTGATGATAAGGCCTTTCATTACGGGGGTGGTTACTTTGTTTTCCATGGTGGGTGTTTTTTTTAGATGCTGGAATATTGATGGTGAATAATGCCATTGATGTGGCCTTGCAATGTTCGGCCAATAAAGGCATTGTTTTTACCAAGAGAATGAAGAGCGGCTTTTTCCGGTGTCCATGTTTGCTGTGGGGCAACCAGTGTGAGCATGGCAGCAGCACCCGGTTCTATCACCGGCAAAGGCAAATCGAAAATGCGGGCAGGTGCCAATGCAAACAACTCCGCAATTTGTTCAGCGTTAAGTGCTGGCAGCGCTGTTTGCACCGCAGCGTAGCAGGTTTCCAAACCACTCATGCCGTATTTGGCATATTCAAATTCGCACACTTTGCTGTCGTATTCATGTGGCAGGTGGTGGCTGGCAATGCAGTCTACCGTGCCATCCATAATGGCCTCTCGTACAGCATCCACATCCTGGCGGGTACGCAGCGGCGGATTTACTTTCAGGTTGCTGTCGTATTCCTGCAGGTCTTCGTCGCAAAAGCTGATGTGGTAAGGGGTAACCGAGCAAGTAAGTTGCAGGCCTTCTGCTTTTGCCCTGCGAATGAGGTCGAGGCTGGCAGCAGTGCTTACACCGGTTACATGCAGTTTGCTGCCTGTGTAGCGCAGCAGTTCTATATCGCGGTTGAGCAATAAAGTTTCGGCCAGTGCGGGTTTACCGGGCAGGCCCATTTGTGTGCTCACCACGCCTTCATGCATTTGCCCGCTTTTGCTGAGGGCAATTTCATCGGGCACCTGGGTTACCACGCCGTCAAACGCTTTTACATACAGCAATGCTTTGGTAAGCACCTGACTGTTTTGAATGGGATTGATACCATCGCTGAAAGCCACGGCACCACTCTGGCGCATGTCGTACATTTCGGCCAGGTCTTTGCCTTCGCAGTTTTTGCTGATGGCACCGTAGGGCAAAATGCTTACCGGCAGGTGTTTACTTTTTTGTACAATGTATTCTACCTGCGGTTTGTTGTGCACCGCGGGTTGCGTATTGGGCACTACCAGCACCCGGCAGTAGCCACCTGCAGCAGCAGCGGCGGCGCCGGTTTCCAGCGTTTCTTTGTATTCCAAACCGGGGTCACAAAAGTGGCTGAACACGTCGGTAAAGCCGGGCAGTAACACCTGGCCTTGGGCATCTACCACTCGGGTGTCGGCCGAAGGCTGAATGTCAGCTCCAATAGCGGCAATGCTGCCGTTGATAATAAGCACCTGAGTTGTTTGCCCGTTGTACGCAGATCTTGGGTCGGCAATGGTCACCTGTTGTAATAGCAATGCCATTTTGATAATGATTGCGGCGAAGATAAGGATAGTAGAAAGTCGGGAGTCGGAAAGTCGGAAAGTCGGAAAGTCCGGAAAGTCCGGAGTCGGTAGACCGGAGACGGGAGAAAGTCGGGAAGTGGGGAAGTCCGAAAGTCCGAAAGTCGGGAAGAAGGGAAATCGGGAGTTGGTAGACCGGAGAAAGTCAGGAAGTCCGGAGTCGAAAGTCCGTAGAAAAATGCCAATATCAACCGTCCAATTCTACGTCTCCTCTCCTTTGGAGAGGCCGGGAGAGGTTAAACTAGTATGGATGCCCGAGAGCCTGTAGTCCGAAAGACGGAAAGTCCGGAGTCGGGAAGTCCGGAGACGGGAGTTCTCCCCTCCTTGGAGGGGTGCCCTTCAGGGCGGGGTGGGTAGTTCGACCGAAAGTCGGGAGACCGAAGTTGATCGTCTGCTCATTCCTAACATCTAACATCTGTCATCTAGCATCTCTCTACATTCGCACATTTCCAAATTTGCTTTCTTCGCAGTTGCTATGGAAACCACAGAAAAACTACGGCTCGATAAATATCTCTGGAGCATACGGGTGTTTAAAACCCGCAGCGCTGCAGCAGAAGCTTGTGAAAAAGGACGGGTGAAACTGAAGGACGACTCCGTAAAAGCCAGCCGTACTGTACGGGTGGGCGATGTGTACGATGTGAGGGGCGAAAACCGCCGCTGGATTGTGCAGGTAACCGGCTTGTTGCATACCCGGCAGGCTTACAGCGAAGCCATCAAATACTACCTTGACCTTACCCCACCTGAGGAGCTGGAAAAAGCCAAAGTGCAGGCCGAGAGTTTTCATACCGGCAAACGCCTCAGCAAAATTGGCCGGCCTACCAAAAAGCAACGGCGGGATTTGGATGATTTGATGGAGGGGTAAGGCAAGTGCCAGCGTTCAAAAGTTGACGAGTTTGCCAGTTCCAGCGTCCACGCTTTTGAGTTTCGGTTGTTTCGGTGTTTATTCAATGCATGTTTGCATACCCTGCAGTTTGTAGTGCTACTGCCTGTTTCCTATTTCTTATTCTTTATTCCTTATTGCTTATTGCCTTTTCATTGGCACATTTGCACATTCGCTAATCAGCACATTATCCCATGCACATCGATATACTTTCTGTTTTGCCTGAGTTGCTCGAAAGTCCGCTCAACCACAGTATTATGAAGCGGGCCCAGCAAAAAGGCCTGCTCACAGTGCGGGTACACAACCTGCGCCAGTGGGCCGTCAACAACCAGGGCCAGATAGACGACTACCAATATGGCGGCGGTGCCGGCATGGTCATGATGTGCGAACCATTGGTAAATGCCATTGAGCAACTGCAAGCCGAAGGCGGACCTTTCGATGAGATCATTTACATGACACCCGATGGCAAACGTTTTGAGCAACGCGATGCCAACCAGCTGAGCCTCCAAAAAAAATTACTCATCATTTGCGGCCATTACAAGGGCATTGATGAACGGGTACGGGAACATTTTGTAACCCGTGAAATTTCCATCGGCGATTTTGTACTGAGTGGCGGCGAAATACCCGCCGCACTGGTGGTGGATGCCATTGGCCGCTTGCTGCCCGGTGTGCTCAACGATGAAACTTCGGCGCTGTTCGATTCTTTTCAGGATGGACTACTGGCGCCGCCGGTGTACACCCGCCCGGCCGATTTCCGCGGTTGGAAAGTGCCCGATATTTTGCTTAGCGGCGACCCCATCAAAGTGGCCGACTGGCGCCACGATCAGGCCCTGCTGCGTACCGAACAGCGCCGCCCCGATATGTTGGGCGATGAATAAAGCCGCTTATCATTTTGTTGAATGTTCTGCCCATTTTGACCGTCCAATGCTGTCAACGGCCCAATACTTTTGACTGCTATGCGACTACACCACTGCCTGCTTGCTTTGCTGGCCACCAGCTTTTTTGGTTCATTGGCTGCCCAGCCCGTCACAACAGTGAATACTGCCAATACCGGAAGCATCACCCCATTACAGCAAGAGTTTAAAACAGGTATCCGAAAATCATCGGCACCAATTACCATTGATGGCAAACTGGATGAAGCCGTGTGGCAGGAAACGCCGGGCATTGCCGATTTCTGGCGCAAGTTTCCGACCGACAATGGCAAACCCATCCGGCCTACCACCGTTCGCATTACTTACGATGATAAAAACCTGTATGTAGCCGCTATTGCATACGATTCGGGCAAGGCGTTTATTCAAACCCTGAAGCGGGATTTTGGCCACGATGGCAGCGATGGTTTTGCGGTAGTGGTCGATCCACTGAACCAGCATACCAACGGTTTTTTCTTTGTGGTAAATGCGTTCAACTCTCAATCGGAAGACCAGCTTACTACAACCGGTGGCCCCAATTTTAGCTGGGACAACAAATGGTTTTCGGCCACCACCCGGCACAACGATCATTGGATTGCTGAAATGGCCATTCCTTTTAAAACACTGCGTTACAAACCCGAGCAAGCCGTGTGGGGATTGAACTTTGTACGCATTGATACCAAAACAAACGAGTACAGTTGCTGGACAAAAGTGCCGGTGAATTTTTCGAGCTGGGACCTTGGCCAAACAGGTGCGTTGCATTGGGAAACACCACCACCGCCTGCAGGTAGCAATATGGTGCTGGTACCTTATGTAACAGGGCAAGTACAATCAAACAATACCAGCGGGCAAAATGCCTACTCCACAAAAGGCAACGCAGGTTTCGATGCCAAAATTGGCTTATCGTCTTCCCTCAATTTAGACCTGACGGTCAATCCTGATTTTTCACAAATTGAAGTAGACCGGCAAGTAACCAACCTTACCCGCTTCAATATTTTTTTACCAGAGCGGCGTACCTTTTTTCTCGAAAATGCCGACTTGTTTTCCAGCTTTGGTATGGACCCCATCCGGCCTTTTTACAGCCGCAGCATTGGCTTGGATAAAAACGGGCAACCCATTCCCATACTCGGTGGCGCCAGGGTTACCGGCAGTGTTACACCTTCTACCCGCATTGGGGTAATGAATATGCAAACCGGTAATAAAGGCAGCTATAGTATGGAAAATTTCACCGCCGTTTCGGTGAACCAACGGGTATTGAAACGGTCTTCTATACGGGCATACGGGTTGAATCGCCAGGGCTTTTTGAGCAATGAAGAAAAAGCGAAAGTTCCGCTGGCGGCTTACGGCAGAAATGTGGGTACAGAATGGGTGTACACCAATGTAGAAGGAACCTTTAATGCATGGGGTGCTTACCATAAATCGTTTAAGCCAACCATTAGTAATAAAGATGGTTTTGCAAATGCAGGCTTTTCTTACAACGACCGTAAGTTTGAGTTCACGATAGATTGGGTGAATGTAGGTACCAACTACTATACCGATATGGGCTTTGTGCAGCGTATTGAAAACTATGATGCTGCCAGAGATACGGTAGTACGGCTCGGTTTTAAGCATTTGTTCAATGAAATTCAGTACCGCATTTTTCCCAAAAAGGGCATCATCAATACGCACAGGTTACGTGCCGAAACATACGTAGTGTGGAACCCCAATGGTACACTCAACGAACGCAACCATGAAAGCAATTACAGCATGCAGTTTAAGAACACTTCCAACTTTGTAGTAGGTGGATCTTACAGTCAGGTGCAATTGTTGTATCCCATTTCTTTTACTGGTGGCCGGCCTTTACCAGCTGCTGAATACAAGTATTGGCGGGGCTTTGCAGAGTACCAGTCCGATTTCAGAAAGAAAGTAGCCTGGAGTACCGGCGTGGTGGCTGGTGATTTTTACAACGGTCAGTACACATCATTGCAGGCATCGCTTACGGTGCGTCATTTGCCCCATGTAAGTGTGGCTGTTCGTGCCGAATACAACAAGCTGGTCTTTCCCGGCGATTATGGTAGCGGAGAAATTCTATTGATTGCGCCACGTATCGATATCAACTTCACCACCAACGTTTTCTGGACTACTTTTTTGCAATACAATACACAGGCCAACAACTTCAACATCAATAGCCGTTTTCAGTGGCGTTTCCGTCCCATGAGTGATTTGTACCTGGTATATACCGATAATTATTTTACCGATCCGTTGCTTAAAAACAAGAACCGGGCGTTGGTATTAAAATTGAATTATTGGATAAACGTGTAAGAGAAGTTGACTAAATAATGTGGCAAAGCTTGCACACATGAATCAAGGCGCTGGTATCAACAGCGCCTGTTTTTTTGAGCATGTTGCGGCGGTGGTTATCAACGGTATTTACACTTAAAAAAAGGGAAGTTGCAATGTCTTTGCTGCTGGCACCTTCGGCAATCATTTTCAAAATTTCCAATTCTCTTGCAGTAAGAATATCTGCTTCTTGCAGCTCCGGGTGGGCACTGTGGTAGGTGAAAATGCGGTCGCCTACCCGGTAGCGATACCACCATGTGCCATCGGTTAAAAAAGGCTCAAGATCATGAATGAGAAACATGCCCAATAATGGGTTGTTGTTTTCATCCCACAACACGGGTATGGCGTGAAACATACTGCGATGTTTATTGCCGTACCTACAAGTAATGTTACAGTTAACGTAGGTAGACTGATAGCGTTTTTTTTCTTCGGGCTTGGCCCTGTTGAGCTGGCGGGAAATAGTGCGGGTATTGTTTACCGCAGCCTCTACTTGCTGGGGTAAAATGCAGCTGATGATATATGTGGGGCCGACCTCTAAAATTTCTTCGGGAACCGAACCAAAATAGCGGGCCGTACTGGTGTTGATATGATGAATGCTGAAATCGTGGTACGCAAAAATAACGGTCCGCAAATTGTTGAGGTCTGAATGGTCCAATATTTTGGACTGTTGCAGAAACTCCTCGAGTTGTGCAGGTGCTGGTAGTGTAGGGTAGTATTGGCCCCAAATTTCTACCACTTTTTGGTGTGCTTCGGCGGGTGTTTGCATCGTTAATTTTCAAATGTAAGCCTAAAAATAGTCACTTCGACTATTGGCCCGTCCTCGGATTGTCTACAGATTTGCTGTACCATTTACCATTAAGTCCAATAAAATGAGTGGGGCGATACCCACACACCATCGCCCTGCTCATTTTCTCTTCTCACACTGCTTACCCCGCTCATTTTCAAAATCCCATCGTCCAACTGGACTTGTAGCACAACCGGGTTTCAACCCGATTGTGCTTTTTTTATGTCATTTCGTTTACATCTGCCGATGGCATTGGCTGCAAAGGGAAAGCTACCGTAATTAATGTGCCGGTGCCCGGGTGGCTTTCGATGAGGATGTTGCCCCGGTGTTTTTCTACAAATTCACGACTAATAAGCAGGCCTAAACCAGTGCCCCGTTCTTTTGCAGTACCTCGCCTGGTGGCACCTACATGCGTGGTTAGTATTTCATGAATAACATCTGCTGAAATACCGATACCGTTATCCTGAATAGAAATAAAAGTATGCTCATCTGCAACCCAGGCTTTTAGTAATATGTGACCGTTTAAGTGGCTGAACTTGATAGCATTGCTTACCAAATTGCGCAGTACAAAATCTATCATTTGTTGATCGGCATGTAGTGGGCAAGGCTGACTCACTTCTGCATCAATCGTTATTTTTTTTAGATGAGCCTGCAAGTGTAAAATCCGGACACATTTTTCCAGGCTTTCTTTAGCATCCAACTGTTCTGGTTGAAAGGCCAGTAAATTCATTTGGCTTTTGCTCCATTGCAGTAAGTGAAATAACAACCGGTTTAAATGATCCAACGAATCCTGCGCTTCAGCCATCAGCTTTTGCTTTTCTGCTTCGCTCAGTTTTTCGTGGTGCTCGGTCAGCAGCTTTAAAAAGCTTTGCATGGTAGCCAGCGGATTGCGCAGGTCATGGGTGATGACGCTAAACAGTTTATCCTTCAATCCATTCAGCTCTTGCAGCTTTTCATTTTGATTGCGCAGCGATAATGTTTGTGCTTCTATCTGCAACTGCAGTTGAATTTTTTGTTCTTCAATCAACTGCTTTTTTTCTTTTTCAGTTTCCAGTGCAATGCGTTCTTTTTCCAATCGCTGTTCTTCCAAAGCCTGCCGGGTTTGGTTGTACCGGCTGGCCAGGCCCAATGCAAACAGTACTACTTGCACTACCACGCCTACCTGTACAAAATAGCGGGTAAACCAGTTGTCGCCCACCATGCCCATTTCACGAAAAATGAAGAGGATAGCGCCAGCTACCAGCAACGCATTTGCCGTAATGAAATACAA
>JADLHL010000071.1 GCA_020848815.1 Chitinophagaceae bacterium
AACATACACACCCAAAAAAATAACTACACCCGTTTTCTGGTATTGAAGCACGAAAAAGAAGTAGAACCTGTAGAAGGTGCCGACAAAGCATCGTTGAAATTTCATACCGATCATTCAAGAGGCAGCCTTGCCAAAGCGCTGGCCATTATTGCCGATGCTGGCATCAATCTGAGCAAGTTGCAAAGCATGCCCATACCCGGTACAGAATTCATGTACTCTTTTTACGCCGACATGGAGTTTGGCGATTTGAACCAGCTGAATAAGATGCTGAAGAAACTGGAAAAAGCCACTGAAAGTGTAACGCTGTTTGGCATTTATAAAAACGGAAAACTGAGTTGATATGCAATTGGCTAACCGATTGAATGGAATTGGAGAATATTATTTTTCGCAGAAGCTGCGGGAAATAGATACGATGAATAAAGCAGGGGATAATGTCATCAATCTGGGCATTGGTAGTCCTGATTTGCCACCACATCCCGAAGTGATTAAAGTATTGCAGGAAGAAAGTGCCAAGCCGAATGTGCATGCCTATCAGAGTTATAAAGGCTCACCTATTTTGCGTCTGGCCATTGCCGATTGGTATCAAAACTGGTACAATGTACAGCTCGATGCCGACACCGAAATTTTGCCACTCATTGGTTCAAAAGAAGGCATCATGCACATCTGTATGACCTACCTCAATGAAGGAGATCAGGCATTGGTGCCCAACCCCGGATATCCAACCTATCGCAGTGCGGTAAAGCTGGCTGGTGGTGAGTGCGTTGATTATGCATTGACAGAAGCCAACAATTGGCAACCCGATTTTGAAGCACTCGAACAACTCGACCTGAGCAAAGTGAAACTCATGTGGGTAAACTATCCGCAAATGCCCACTGGTCAGTTGCCCGATGCTGCTGTGTTTGCAAAACTCATTGCCTTTGGTAACAAACACCAGATACTCATTTGCCACGACAATCCATACAGTTTCATTTTGAATAATGAACCCGTAAGCTTGTTGGCGCAGCCCGGTGCAAAAGACATTGTGCTCGAACTCAACTCCCTCAGCAAAAGCCACAACATGGCGGGTTGGAGAGTGGGCATGTTATGTGGTGCTGCCGATCGAATCAACGAAGTGCTGCGGTTTAAAAGCAACATGGACAGTGGCATGTATTTGCCGCTGCAACTGGCGGCTGCCAAGGCTTTGCAGGTAGATAACAGCTGGTACGATACTGTGAATGAAGAGTACAAGAGACGAAGAGAACTGGCCTATCAATTGTTGGATTTATGCGGTTGCACCTACAGCAAGCAACAGGTAGGCATGTTTTTGTGGGCCAAAGTGCCAGCAGCGTTTGAAAATGGTTTTGCTTTCAGCGATCATTTCCTATACAAAGCAAAAGTGTTCCTTACTCCAGGTGGTATCTTTGGCAGCTCCGGCGATGGCTACTGCAGAATTAGTTTGTGCAGCAGCGAAGCCCGCATCAAAGAAGCCATTTCGAGAATTGAAACGATTATATAAATACAAGTGCGTTAGCATTTGACTTGTTGGGAAACCAACAAACGAAATTTTGAACAGATAATGAAAGTAGCAATAGTGGGCGTGGGGTTGATTGGCGGATCTGCAGCATTGGTATTGCGGCAGAAAGGTCTGGCCACGCATATTATTGGTGTAGAAGCCAGCCCGGCGCATGCCGCCAAAGCCATCGAGTTGGGTATTGTAAATGAAGTGCTCCCCCTGCATGAAGCCATTGCCAACAGCGAAGTAGTCATCCTTGCAGTACCAGTAGACAGTGCCATTGATGTATTGTTGCCCGTGCTCGACCTCGTTACCACACAAGTGGTAATGGACATGGGCTCCACCAAAGCACAAATTATTGATGCTGTAGCAGCGCATCCAAACCGTGGCCGCTTTGTAGCAGCGCACCCCATGTGGGGTACCGAGTTTAGCGGTCCGGAAGCAGCAACCGTGTATGCTTATGCCGGAAAGGCAGCCATTATTTGTAACGCATCAGACAGTGATGCAGATGCCTTAGCCACTGCAGAGCAATTATTGAAAAACATAGGCATGTACCTGGTATATATGGATGCACACGACCATGACGTACACACTGCCTATATCAGCCACATTTCACACATTACTTCTTTTGCACTGGCCAATACAGTGCTGGAAAAAGAAAAAGAAGAACAAGCCATTTTTGAGCTGGCCAGCGCCGGTTTTGAAAGCACAGTGCGTTTGGCCAAAAGCAACCCCGATATGTGGGTGCCCATCTTTCGGCAAAACCGCGACAATGTGCTGGATGTGCTCAATGAACACATTGCACAGCTACGCAAGTTCAAAGCTTGTTTGGAAAAAGAAAATTGGGATTATCTGCGAGAGTTGATTGGCAATGCCAACAATATCAAGCGTATTTTAAAATAGAAAAAATGTGCTGCAGGCCTGGGCGGTGTGTGGCACGAATTAAACAACATGAGTGACTTTAGCACATTGGGCCTGAATGACCAACTCCTTGCCGGTATTGTAAAGCTTGGATTTGAAACGCCAACAGAAATTCAAACAAAAGCAATTCCGCTGCTGCTGCAGGGAACCCGCGACTTTGTAGGTCTTGCACAAACTGGTACTGGTAAAACCGCAGCATTTGGTTTGCCTCTACTGCACCTGATCGACAAAACACAGAAACATCCACAAGCATTGGTGGTTTGCCCTACCCGTGAGTTGTGTATGCAAATTGTAAAAGACCTCGAATCATTTGGCAAAGCTGGTGGCGGCGCCAAGGTTTGCGCAGTGTATGGTGGTACTTCTATCACACAGCAAATTCGTGATTTGCGTCACGGTGTACAGATTGTTGTTGCTACCCCCGGTCGCCTCATCGACCTCATCGAACGCAAAGCTATCGATCTTACAAAGATTGGTTATGTGGTGTTGGATGAAGCTGACGAAATGCTGAATATGGGTTTCAAAGAAGACATCGATTTCATTTTGGAATACACACCCAACCGCAACAGCATGTGGTTGTTCAGTGCTACTATGCCACCTGAAATTCGCAACGTGGCCAAGCGTTTTATGAACCAGCCGGTGGAAGTGAGTGTAGGTAAAATGAATACCACCAATGTCAACATCGACCACCAGTATTTTGTAACAGCACAACCGCACCGTTATGAAGCACTGAAACGCTTGATTGATTTTAACCCCGATATCTACGGCATCATTTTTACCCGAACTAAAATGGATGCGCAGGAAATTTCTGATCGCCTTACCAGAGAAGGTTACAACGTAGATTCTTTGCATGGCGACTTGAGCCAGCAGCAACGAGACAGGGTGATGAACGGCTTTCGCAGCAAGGCTTTACAGCTGGTAATTGCTACCGATGTAGCGGCTCGTGGTATCGACGTTTCTGGCATTACACATGTCATCAACTTCGAGTTGCCGGATGATGTAGAAGTATACACGCACCGTAGCGGTCGTACCGGCCGTGCTGGTAAAACCGGTATTTGCCTTAGCATTGTAACTGCACGTGACGTTCGCCGCATTCGTGATATTGAACACATCGTGAAAACGAAGATGAACCGATTGGAAATTCCATCTGGTAAAGACGTTTGCCGCAAACAATTCTTTCATTTCATGGATAAGCTCCTCGCTACCGACATTAGCCATGGCGATTATGAAACTTATCTGCCCATGCTTACAGAAAAGTTTGCTCATGTTTCCAAAGAAGAAGTGTTGCAGCGTGTAGCAGCGTTGGAGTTCGATCGCTTCCTGAAGTATTACGAAAATTCTATTGATCTCAACATCAAAAAATCTGCTGATCGTCCTGCACCGGGAGGTGGCGACCGCAAACCATTTGAACGCCGCGATACAAAAGGCCGCAGTTTTGAAGGTGGCGAAGGCAACTACCAAAAGGTATTTGTGAACCTCGGTACCAAAGATGGTTTTTACAAAGCCAGCTTCCTGCAATACATTTTAGACCTGAGTGATTTGCGCAAAGATGTACTGGGCAGAGTAGACCTGAAAACCATGAACAGCTTTGTAGAAGTGGACAAACAACACGTGAAAAAAATGATCAAGGCCATTGATGGCAAAACCTATAAAGGCCGAAAAATCAGGATGAACGAAGCATAAGATTGACACCTTTTTATTCAACTCTCCATAAAGAACCAACAACATGAGTACTCAAGCAGTCGAGAAGATTTCACTGGCCCAGGAAGCCTGGGAGAAAAGACCATTGATTATTAGTGGACCTTGTAGCGCTGAAACAGAAGAACAAGTAATTGAAACTGCACAACGCCTTGCTAAAACCGGAAAGGTAAATGCCATTCGTGCAGGCATTTGGAAACCCCGTACACGCCCCGGTAGTTTTGAAGGCGTGGGTACCAAAGGTTTGCCGTGGATGCAGCAGGCCCGCAAAATCACTGGTCTGCCCGTAGCTGTGGAAGTGGCTACTGGCAAGCAGGTAGAAGATGCTTTGCATTTTGATGTTGATATTTTATGGATTGGTGCCCGTACCACTGTTAACCCTTTTAGTGTACAGGAAATAGCCGATGCACTCAAAGGTGTGAAAGTACCCGTGCTCATTAAGAATCCTATCAATCCTGATCTCGAACTGTGGATAGGTGCAGCAGAACGTGTAGCCAAAGCAGGTATTGATCAAATTGGTTTGATTCACCGTGGCTTTAGCAACTACGGCAATACCGAATTCCGCAATGCACCCATGTGGCACCTTGCCATCGAAATGAAGCGCCGCAATCCGGGTATGATGATGATCAATGATCCATCACATATCTGTGGCCGTAGGGATATTTTGCAGGATGTAGCACAGAAAGCCATTGACCTCGACTTCGATGGTTTGATTGTAGAAACCCACATTGATCCGGACAATGCCTGGAGCGATGCCAAGCAACAAATTACACCGGAAGCATTTGGTGAAATGCTCGATCGGATTGTTTGGCGCAAAGAAGACATTGACTCCGCAGACTTCCATAGTGTGCTTGAAAAAATGCGTCAGCAAATCAACCACCTCGATGATGAGTTGATGACCTTGCTGGGCCAGCGCATGAAAATTGCTGACAAAATTGGTCAGTACAAAAAAGACAACGCGGTAACTATTTTGCAAACTACACGCTGGAATGAAATTCTGGAACGTGCCTACCAAAAGGGTGATCCATTGGGATTGAGCAAAGAGTTCATCACCCGCTATATGGATGCTGTGCACATGGAGAGCATCAACCGTCAGAACAAAATCATGAACAGCTAAGCATTTCAACAAGCTTGTAAATGATACAACAGGAAATTGCCATTGCTGGACGTACCGTGAAGTATGTGTTTGATGCCGGACTGAGTAAGCTGAGCACCTTGTGCGATAAAAAAAACACAGTCATCATTACCGATGAACATGTGTTTGCAGCACATGGCAGCAAAATGAAAGGCTGGCGAACCATTGTACTGAAACCCGGTGAAGCTTACAAACAACAGTCGGCCATCGATAGCATTCTTGGTCAGCTGATGGATATGGAAGCTGACCGCAGCACAACATTAGTGGGCATTGGCGGCGGCGTAGTAACCGATATGACGGGCTATGCCGGCGCTGTGTACATGCGGGGTGTTCGCACTGGTTTTGTACCTACTACATTGTTGGCCATGGTCGATGCTTCGATTGGCGGCAAGAACGGGGTAGATGTAGGCGTGTACAAAAATCTGGTAGGTACTATTCGGCAACCGGCGTTTCTGTTGTTCGATACAGCATTGTTGCAAACATTGCCCGAGTTAGAATGGCAAAATGGTTTTGCAGAAATCATTAAACATGCAGCCATAAAAGACGCTGCTATGTTCAAAGAGTTGCAGCAACACGACTTGCGTTATTTTCAACAACACAAAGCTGCCTTGAAACAACTGGTGATGAAAAACGCTTTGCTGAAAACATCGGTAGTAAAAAAAGATCCTTTTGAAAAAGGCGATCGTAAGCTGCTGAACTTTGGGCATACGCTTGGCCATGCCATTGAAAATGATCAACAACTATCGCATGGTTATGCAGTGGCTGTAGGCATGGTGTATGCAGCGCATTTGTCGCAGCAGCTGTTGCAGTTTAAGCAACCATTGGATTTGATTCAAACCATTGAGCAATACGGATTGCCAACGCATGCCGCCTTCGATATGCAACGGGCATTGTACAACATGCGCCACGATAAAAAGCGGGTGCGGGATATAATGCATTTTGTTTTGCTGCAAAAGTTGGGGAAGGCTGTTGTGCATCCCATTGCTATTAAACAGCTTGAAAAACTGTTGTTATCTCACTAAACAAAAGAAGACTACAGGAATGGTAGTAGGCATACAACCAGGAAAAATATCGGGCAGTGTAACTGCCAATGCCAGCAAGAGTGCCATGCAAAGGGCCTGTGCTGCGGCATTGCTGAAGAACGGCGATACCATCATTCACAACCCCGGTAATTCCAACGACGACCTTGCAGCATTGGCCATCATCAAAGCCATGGGGGCTGAAGTAACCGCCAATGAAGCGGACAACAATTTGCTCATCAAGGGTAAGGGGTTGCCTTTTTTGCATCAGCCTGCACTCGCAGCTATTCATTGCGGTGAAAGCGGGTTGAGTATTCGCATGTTTACACCCATAGCAGCGCTGGCTACACAACCTGTTACCATTACTGGTGAAGGTAGCCTCACGGTAAGGCCGATGCACTTTTTTCAGGAAGTACTGCCGCAACTGGGTGTGCAGGTACAAACCAATAACGGGCTTGTGCCTATGCAAGTGAGTGGGCCATTGCAGCCAACCGATATTACCGTTGATGGTTCATTGAGCTCTCAGTTTCTTACAGGTTTACTCATGGCTTATGCTGCGGCCAATGCCAGCGGCGTCAGCATTTATGTAAACGACCTGAAGAGCAAACCCTACATCGACCTCACCCTGCAGGTGATGAAGCAGTTTGGCTTGAAAACACCCGTCAATCATCAGTATGAAAGATTTGAATTTACAACCGAAGCCGCCGCTGCTGGTGTAGATAATTTTGCAGTAGAAGGTGATTGGAGTGGTGCTGCATTTTTGCTGGTTGCGGGTGCGGTATCCAATGAAGTATTGGTGAAAGGCATTTACAACAGTTCACGCCAGGCCGATAAAAAAATCATTGATGCCATCCTCGATGCCGGTGCAGCAGTAAGGGTAGAGGAAGACAACGTGTGGGTGAAAAAAGACAAACTCGAAGCGTTTGCATTTGATGCAACGGATTGCCCGGATTTGTTTCCGCCGTTGGTGGCACTCGCTGCCAATTGCACAGGTATTACGCAGATAAAAGGTCTGCGCCGGTTGAAGCATAAAGAAAGTGACCGTGGTGTAACCTTGCAGGAGGAATTTGCCAAGCTGGGTGTACGCATTGACCTCAATGATGATGTGATGCTGGTACATGGCACCGGCCAATTGCGGGTTAGTAATTTCACCCTCAATTCGCATCATGATCACCGCATTGCTATGGCCGCTGCAGTGGCGGCTATCAATGCCGACTTTCCCATTCACATTCGCAATGCCGATGCTGTCAATAAATCATATCCCGATTTTTGGAAGCACTTGGCCGCATTAGGAATTTCTGTACAACATCAATCCACGTTGGTTAATTAAACTAAGGCTATGAATCAGTTTGGAAAATTGTTTCGCGTCAGCATATTTGGTGAATCTCACGGTCCGGCTGTGGGCATTACCATTGATGGATTGCCAACAGGGTTGCCCTTGAGTGCAGCCGATTTTTTGCCCGATCTGGAGCGAAGAAAAGGCGGTACCCAAAAAGGCACCACGCCCCGTCAGGAAGAGGATTACCC
>JADLHL010000072.1 GCA_020848815.1 Chitinophagaceae bacterium
AGTATTGCAATGTTGTCATCAACGTATTTTCGGCAGCAGGATCTTTTTGCCGAACCTGAACTTCGCCAATATTCATGAGTGCGGTATTGGCTGAATGCTGATCGTTCACAGACTCTGCTACTACTTTAGAAGCAGTATAATATTGTACCGCTTTATCGAATTCGTCTTTATAGAAATAGATGGCACCAATTAAATTCAAATTGACTGCTTGCTCCACTTTCATTTGTAGTTTTTGCGAGAGGGTATCGGCCCGTAAAGCATTGCGTAACGAGTTGTCGAGTTGCCCAACCTGAATATATAAATTAGCCAGATTAATGTGTATCAGGCAAGCAGTTCTTTCGTTTTTGCTGACATTGCTCAAAGCCAGTCCTTTATCAAAATATTCGATAGCTAGTTTGTATTGTTTGGTGTTATTGTAGACCATGCCAATATTATTGTACATGGTTGTAATGGCCTGCTGGTTACCAACGGTTTCAAACAGTTTTATAGCCTGCTGATATTGGTGCAGTGCCAAATCAAACTTGCCGGTGAGTGCATATACCGCTCCCAATACATTGTGGCTGTTGGCTATCAGTTGTTGATTGTTGATCAGCTGTGCCTTGTGCAGTAAATAGGTAAGGGTGGCAATATTTTCCTTTTCGGCTTTGCCCCTGAAATGTTCGAACACGTAATCAATATGTTCCTTAATGGGTTCTGGTCGGGTATAGTTTTTGGCAACAAACGAATTGGTATCTGTAGTAATACGGTATTGAGCATAAATGCCGTTACAGATAAGCATCAATATGCAGGCGTGAAATAACCGCAAGAGCATATGGGTAGAATGGTTGATAATAAAATGTTGTGTGCGGTAGTAGGCAGGCATTTTGCCGGTTGGTACAAACGGCTATACATACATGATGCCAGGCAATGATGTGTGTAGTAAAAGGTACTGAAAGGAAAGATAATGGATATTGTAAATGCGTAAGAATTCAAGGCTTATTTGTTGGCGAAAAATAAAATGCCGGAAACCGCTGGCTAACGGTTTCCGGCATACTGCAGCTAATGATTATAGATTATTCTTTCAGGAGTTTTATTGACTGACTGGTTTGTTCATTCCTGATGTATAACAGGTAAAAACCTTTGGGCCAGTGTTGGCTGTTGAGTTGTAAAACAGGCTGTGCCGACTTGCCTTGTAGAACAATTTTACCTTGCGCATCTGCAATACGGTATTCAAAATTGCTAAAAGAAGTGGAAACGGTAAATGCCTTGTGAATAGGATTGGGGAATACGTTCGCAGTGCCTGTGCTGGCGTAGTTGATAGTAACGATTTTTGAATAACTGAAAGTGCCATCAAAGTCAATTGATTTGAGGCGGTAGTACGTTTTGCCAGCGGTTGTTTTACTATCTGTAAATGAATATTGCTGTGCTAGTGTAGCATCCACAAAGCCGCATGAAGTAAAGTGAATAGCATCATTGCTTTTTTCTATACTGAAACCCTTCACTTGTTGCATATTGGCGGTGTGCCAGTTTAGCACTACTCCTGTTGCAGTTGCATAACCGTTAAACCGAACAATATCCAACGGCAACAGCGAAGCACCGGGCCCTTCGAGTTTGATTATCCAGTGATCCTGTCCGCCTAAACTCGGTAAGGTTTTATCGCCGGATTGGGGAGAGTTGGTTGCGCCAGAAATGATGCAACTACCATCTTGAAATGCTATCACAGATCTGCTTTCATCTACAAGTGATCCGCCAATCGTATTTTCCCAAACGAGATCTCCATTGGCGTTCAATTTCATGGCCCACATATCTATACCCAAACTGGCTTCTGTTTTTTCTCCAGAAATTGGCGAGTTAGTTCTGCCAGTTACAAAACATTCGCCCTGCATGTTCACATCTATAGCCTGGCACAAATCCACGTTGCTGCCACCTATGGTATTTTGCCATAGAATATTGCCGGCGGCATTTGTTTTTAATACCCAATAATCATTACTGCCATAGTTTATTTCCGTTTTGTCGCCCGATATACCCGAAGTAGAATGTGCAGCAAGATATAGTTGTTTATTGCTGTTCGTTTTTGCATCTACCAATATGTCATCGGCCGTGCCGCCTATGGTAAATTGTTGTTGTATCGAACCTGTGCTACTCAATGTAATTATCCAAATATCATTGCCTCCTTTTGATGCGGTTGTTTTATTGCCAGATATGCCGGAACCTGAAGTGGCGCCAATGACATAAGTGCCATCGCTGTACTGATGAACAAAAGCCGGATAATCACTTCCATCTCCACCAATTGTTCTGTCCCATTCTTTGTTGCCGTCTTTATCTATTTTAATGGCCCAAATATCATTGAGGAGGCTCCATCTTTCTTCTGTTTTATCGCCACCTGCCGCACCATTGGATGCTCCTGCAAGCAGGAATCCGCCATCTAATGTTTCTACGGCATTTGTCAGATTATTTTTGGAATAGGTAAGTGTAGTAAAAACTTTCTCAAAAAGTACATTGCCATGTTTATCCAGCCTTATTACACCATAGTCATATTCTTCGCCCGATGGAATGGTATTGACGCCTGCCAGTATAATACATCCACTATCTTTTGTAGGAGCAAGATTTGCTGGTATTAATTTTATGGTGCGGTTACCAATAGTAGAAAAACCCCATTGCTGTAGCGTATTTCCGGCGGTATCCATTTTCACACACCAAAGCATTCCGGCTACAGTTTTATTTCCGCTGATTGTGCCACCCATGCCGGCAAGCATCAGGTTTCCATCTGCCAATTTCTCCAACCGATGGAAGTTGTCATTTTGTGCTGAGCCCAGTAATCTTTGCCATACAATACCCGGTTGTTGAGCAGCTGCCATGCAATAAAGAAAAATGCTCAGGCTAAAGAGAGTAATGTGTTTCATTGATGTCGAATTTCCGTTGTGGCTGTGTAGCAGATGTGTAAGGCTGATGAAATATGAAGTACTACTTTTTGATAGTGATAAATACCAGCTCACTTTCTTTCGCTTTCTTGGTGAGCTTGCCACCCATCAGCAAAAGCTCATCGGCATTGTTGTAAAGGATGCCATTGTTGAATTGCATGCCCCAATCTTCGTTTTTCAGTACATCGTATTGCATGCTTTGATTGGTTAAATCGTAGGTGGTAATAGATAAAGCGGTGAGCAACTGCTTGGATTCTTTGGCTGTAATTACCCCAGTTTTTTTATCCCACTTATTGTACTCCGTTACATCTTGTATCAGCCAATACATTTTTTGTCCATCCTTCGAAAATGCCAGGTTTCCTTTCGAATATTCAGCCGCCTTCACCAGCATTGTTTCCAGTTTGCCATCGGCTGTAAATACAGCATTGATGATGGCGTTTCCTCGTTCACCATTATCGAGCTGTTGGCCACTGTAAATGAACTTTCCATTGGCCACATCCATTTGCAGATCTGCCACTTTCAGGTGCATTTCAGGCTTCACACTTTCGCCGCCAATATTTTTTGCAGCAGCTTTAATGGCTGCTTCATCAATAGCGCTGATGTATACCAGTTTCCCATTTTCAATTTTGGCTATTTGAAAATTAGGATGGTCTGATGGCTTAGGGATGCTAAAGTCAGCATGCGTATCGCTGGTTTTTCCTGCTTCGCCCATCAGGTATACGGCACCATTTTTTTCGTATACCTGGTTGATGCGCCACTGCGATTTTGGTGCTGTCATTATCAACTGATCTTTCACTTCAAAACTGCTGCCATCTATCCGTATGTATTCGTATTGATTGGCAGGAGCCACTTTTGCTTTGGCCTTTTTGTAATCGATAGTGGTGGTTACAAAAACATAATCAAACTGGCCGGGCCCCGTTTGTATTTCCTTCGCATACAATATGCATTGGTAATCAAAAGTGAGCCCCTTTTCTTTGATAACTGCACCAGCGCCGTCGTACTTTCTAAATACATTGTGCGTCTTCGTATCATCCGGGTTTACACCAGCAGTATTAAACAAAATATGACCGCCATTGGGTATGGGATGATTAAACATGGGAATCCAACGTTGCCCTTTTTGTTCTTTGGCATCTTCGTTGTTCAGTTTAAATGCAGCTGCGTTTTCATAGCATTCATCTGGGCCAAACTTTCCCGACGATCCACCCACTTTTATACCAAGACGTGAGGTGGCTACTTTAAAGCCGGTGATACCAGCCGTGCCAGTTACAATATTGGTAAATAAGTAGCTATTGTCTACCGGGCCGGTGGGCATGGCCACACCTCCGAGAGCAGTACCAAGGCCATCACCAAGTATTACAGAAAACTTTTTGCCGTACACGGGTTCATTGTTCAGAATCGCCTCTTTTGTATTGGCGTATTTTTTTTCTTCGGTATTGGTGTTGTTAAAGTCGGCATCAAAAAAGAGTTTATCAACACTCCACCGTAGTCCGTTAAAGGTCGTATACACATAAGAAGCCGTTACAGATTTATCAATGTCGCAATAGGGGATGGCAAATTTTACATACACTTTCTTGCTGCCGCTATCTACACCGGCATCAATCACCTTCCAGTTTTTGTGTTTGTTTACCGATTCTAAATCGAAGCTTTTAGTGGTTGCTTTTATTTGAGCCTGTG
>JADLHL010000073.1 GCA_020848815.1 Chitinophagaceae bacterium
ACCTACTTTGCAAAAGACGCAGTAAGATTAATAAACTAACAACTGAGGAATAAGATGCATACACAGAGTAACACTGTGTTCTTTGTGTGTACTCCTTTTTCTCCGTGGTTAAAAAGCAGCATACCATGTATTCAAGAAGTCAAGAACTATTCGAAAGAGCCCAGCAATCTATACCCGGTGGCGTTAATTCTCCCGTACGGGCATTTAAGCAAGTGGGCGGTACACCGTTGTTTATCAAAAAAGCAAAAGGTGCTTACCTCTACGACGAAGACGGTAACCAATACATTGATTACATCGCCTCTTGGGGGCCTATGATTTTGGGGCATGCGTATGAGCCCATTGTGGAAGCCATCCGGGAAAAAGTATACGACTCCACTTCTTATGGGGCACCCACCGAGTTAGAAATTGAAATGGCAGAACTCATCAAAAGCATGGTGCCCAATGTCGATTTGATTCGCATGGTAAGCAGCGGTACCGAAGCTTGTATGAGTGCCATTCGCCTGGCACGTGGCTACACCGGCCGCAACAAAATCATCAAGTTTGAAGGTTGCTACCACGGCCATGCTGATAGTTTTTTAGTGAAAGCGGGTAGTGGTGTTGCTACGTTCAATATACAAACCGTGCCCGGTGTAACTGCTGGTGTAAGTGCCGATACGTTGACCTGTGCCTACAACAATTTAGCTGCAGTGCAGCAACTGGTAGAAGCCAACAAAGGAGAAGTAGCCGCCATCATCGTAGAACCGGTGGCAGGCAACATGGGTTGTATTTTACCGCAGCCCGGTTTCCTCGAAGGCATCCGGAGTTTGTGCGATGCAGAAGGCATTGTATTCATTTTTGATGAAGTAATGACCGGCTTCCGACTGGCACCGGGTGGTGCACAGGAAAAGCTGGGCATAAATGCAGACATCGTTACCTATGGCAAAGTGATTGGCGCAGGCATGCCGGTGGGTGCCTTTGGTGGTAAAAGAGCCATCATGGAATGCATCGCACCGCTGGGCAATGTGTATCAGGCTGGTACTTTGAGCGGTAATCCTGTGGCCATGATTGCCGGATTTACATTGCTCAATGAGCTGAAAGCAAAGCCGGAAATCTTTACGCAGTTAGAAGAGAAGACAGCTTATTTGCACAAGGGTTTGGATGAGGTGTTGAGTGCTTCAAACGTTGAATATACCATCAACCGTTTGGGCAGTATGATTAGTGTTCATTTCGGCAAACATGCTGTTGTGGATTTTTCTACAGCGGCAGCTTGTAACATCGAACAGTTTAAAACGTATTTTCACCATATGCTCCGCAGCGGCATTTACCTGCCGCCCAGTGCTTACGAAAGCTGGTTTCTCAACAATGCGCTGAGCTACGAAGACCTTGACAAAACTATACAAGCCACCAAGGCTTTTGTATCGTGAGTCGTGATGATTACAGCTAAAGAAGGGCATCGGCAGTAGCTGGTGCTTTTTCTTTTCAGCAATGTGCAAGCGTTATTTACTGCATGTTCCAACGAAAACCCAGCAGCCATTTGGTGCCTTGCATGGGTGCGTAGTTGTAGCTCGGATCGAAGCTGTAAGCATTAGGGTTAGTAACGGCATTTGGTGTACCATTCGAATTCCAGTACAATCCACCACGGCGATCAAATGGATCGTCGGGGTGTAAAATGGGATTGGCAGGTATAAAGTTGAAAATGTTTTTTACCGCCAGGTAGGTTTCAATTCCCCCAGGCCATTTTTTAGTGAGTTGTGCATTCAGCAAATTGTACGACGGGCTCATGGCTGGCCGAAAATCATTGGGCACTACCGGCAACCGCATAGGGCCAGTCCATTTACCAGTCAGGTCGATTGTGATGCCTGCTTTGCGGATGGGAAAATTCAGTGAATAATTGCCACTCCAACGGGGCGCATATTGCTGCAGTGTTTTCACGTCATTTTCTACTGCATATACATCCATGTAGGTAGCACCAACCATGGCTCGTAAGCCATTGGTCATGGTCCAGGTAAATTGGGTGCTTACGCCTTTGCTTACTGCATAGCCATCCAGGTTGTCGTAAATTATTTTCTGTGGATCAGTATCGTAATCGGGAATGATTTTATTGGTAAACCAGGTGTAAAACAACGATGCATCCCAACCAAATATACCTGCCGATGTATGTGCATCGCCAATATAGTTCAGGTTGGCATTCCAACTTCTTTCGGGTTTCAAATCGTTTTTAATCACTATTTCCCGAAAGCCGCTTAGGGCAGCATGATCTTCAGTAAACAGATTCACCACTCTAAATCCGTTACCTGCACTCAACCGGATGGTATGGTGTTCGGCAGGCTGCCATTTTACGGCCAACCTTGGTGCTACCACAGCGCCCTGTATATTGGAATGTTCTACCCGAATGCCTGTGAGCAAAGTGACATTTTTTCTTGCAGTCCATTCAGCTTGCAAATAAAGAGCCGTCATGAGTTGCTTGCTGGGAGCATTGGCATTGAGCTTGGCTGTGGCAGGTGTGTTGTCGTCGTACCATAAATACCTGAGCGGTATGCCAGCCAATAGTTGATGCTTACCCATGGTTTTGCTCCAGCGGAGTTGGGCAAAAGCTGTGTGTTGCTGGCCTTTGTACCAAGTCGTGCCGTAGTAGCTGCTTTGGAAATGAAAATTGTAGCTGTATTCGAGCAGTAAGTCTTTCCGGATACCATAGTTACCTAACAATTCTATGCGTCTGGTATCAATGCTTTCGCCATACACACTATCATCGCCCAAGAACTTACGTTGCCATTGCAGTTCACCACCCCAGCGTCTTTCCGTCAGCAGGCGAATAGCTATGCTGGCGGGTAAATCCTGTCGTCTTTCAATATCCCATTTTGTAAATAGCGAGAACCTGTTTTGCAGGGTTACATCGGTAAAATTATCTTGGTTGATATCGTGTTGGCGATTGAAGAAAAAGCCATTGGCCGCCAGTAATCCGGTTGCTTTTTTGCTGTTGATTTTGGTTGATAGGTCAACGCTGTATTCGCCCAACGTGCTGGCATTTATGTCAACAGCAAAACGGCTGCTGCTGAGCGGATCTTTCGTTATGATGTTGATAAGCCCGCCCACGGCTTCGCTGCCGTACAGCGTACTGGCCGGACCTTTTACCACTTCTATCCGTTTGATAATGCTGTTGGGAATACCACTCAAACCATACACGGTGCTCAGGCTGCTCACAATGGGCATGCCATCTATCAGCACCATGGTATAGGGGCCTTCCATACCGTTGATGCGGATGTCGCCGGTGTTGCACACATTGCAGGTGAGCTGCGGCTGTATGCCGTTGATCATGGTCATGGCTTCAAACAAAGAGGGGGTTGGGTTTTGCTTCAAAAAGCTTTGCGAAAAACTTTCTACAGGAATGGGACTGTCCAACCGGCGCATGGGTTTGAGCGTACCACTTACTACCACATCCTGCAGGGCGTTGCTGGTTGCCAGCAGGTATACAGGTATGGTGTCTTTAGCTGATGTGGCTATAACCTTTTGAGATTGATAGCCGACTGCTGTAATTAGCCAGGCATGGGTGCCTGCAGGCAATGGAATGTAACCGCCATTGTTGGCTACCAGTCTGTTGCTACCGTGGCTGGCTGTAGCACCCGCCAGCGGTTGCTGGTTTTGGGCATCTACAATGTGCAGCGTGGTTTGTGCATTACTAAGTGTGGTTATGAGGCAGGCGAGGAGTGCTGTATGGAATATATTTTTAGACAAGACTAAAATTAAGTTTTGATAAAAATAAAAAAGACTGTGATACCGCCAAATAAAAACACCCGGAATGTTGCATCCCGGGTGTTGAATAGTCGTAGAAGGCTGAAAAAATTACCGAACGAGTAAGTCGCAGGGCTTAATACCCGTGTGCTTTTTAAACGCCGTACTAAAATGCGAGATAGATGAGTAGCCCAGCAAAGCACTTACATCTGTTACACTCAGGCCTTTGTCGTACAGCAGGTATTTGGCATGCTCCATGCGCTGGCTTTGATAGAAATCGAAGATGGTGGTGCCAAACATTTCTTTGAAACCTTTCTTCAGGTAGCACTCGTTGGTAGCCACTTTGCGGGCAAGTTCTTTAATGGTGATGGGGTCGCCAATGTGCTGCAGCAAAATTTCTCTTGCCTGAGCAATAGCATTGCGGCCACGTTCATCTTCCAAAAACTTACACTGGTACACTTTGTCGCGGTCGCCTTCGCCAAACAGGCAGTCCATGCTGTACACCAGCAAAAACTGAATCTGGCTGTTGAGGTAAATATTTTCCAATGCACCGCTGTATTTGTGGTTGAAGAGGCTCGCCAAAATCATGCGGTTCTTGTTGCACAGCGGAATAATGTGCGAAATGGTTTGGTCATGTTCGAAGCTCAGGTAGCGTTCGGCTTCGCTTACGGCCGCCTTGGTGCTGGCAAACTGGTGGAGGTACGTACTGGTAAAACGGAAAGAGTAGATGTCTACGGTTTCTACTTCTTCGCTGCAATTGTCCAAACCGGTTTTGGAGCAGGTGGTGCCGGGTTCGCATTCATCGCTATCGCAGTAGGCTTTGCCCGATACGCAAAACTTGAGTTCCAACGCATTTTGGGGGCTGCCCTGGCTTACATAAGTGTATTCCATCATGCCAATATCATCTACCTGCCAGCCGGGCATGCGCATAAACCTGCGCATGTCGTACTCCACCGAGTTGGGGATGCTTTTTTCCTGACGGGCTACCAGCCGCAACTGATCGACCATGAGGTCGCGTTGTACGGCCTCGGCCAAAATGGACAATGATTCCTGCATAAGGCGAAATTAATTCAAAAATGATTGTATGTACAAACATCTGCCATTCCTGACAGGATTCTTACAAAGGCTTAACAGTTTACAAGCCGAAGGGTTGAAGACAGTGTTTTGTTTACTTTTAGCGTTCAGCCAAATACTGATACTATTATGGGCATTTACAATTGGATGATGACCATCTTTTCGGCACTTGCTATACTTGGCATGCTATACTTGCTGCTCAGTGGCAAAGCGGCCAAGCGGTCGCTCAGCAAAACCGAAAAGGTATTGTATCACCTTATTTTGTTGCTATTGTTTGCGCAAATGTTATGGCGGCACACAGGGTTGGATAAGAAAGATTTTTCCGACATTTTTTAGGCGTAACTCGTGGTTGAGTTTATCCTTCTCAAATAACCCCGATTTTGGGGAAAAGTTAGGGGTATCTGGCACCTGTCTGCATTGGCTGCCTGCCGCCGTTTCGTTACATTTGCCCGCCTCCGGGCCGGGTGTTTTTGCGGCTGTTGCTTACCCAATGTTTCAGCCAATAAAAAATACCTGCCAAAGCAACCTTTCCGCCCCAAAAAACGGAAGGTAAAAGTCTCCCTTTATGAGTACAGAAAATCAAGATTTGTTACCAGAAAATCAGGGTAACTACGGTGCCGATAGCATTCAGGTATTAGAAGGTTTGGAAGCGGTGCGGAAGCGCCCTGCCATGTACATAGGCGATGTGGGTGTAAAAGGCCTGCACCACCTGGTATACGAAGTAGTCGACAACTCGATTGACGAGGCCCTGGCCGGCTATTGTAAAAACATTCAGGTTACCATTCACGAAGACAACAGCATCAGCGTTCAGGATGATGGCCGGGGTATCCCTACTGCCATGCACACCAAAGAAAAACGCAGTGCGCTGGAAGTGGTAATGACCGTGCTACATGCCGGTGGTAAGTTCGATAAAAACACCTACAAAGTATCGGGCGGTTTGCATGGTGTAGGTGTGAGTTGCGTAAACGCCCTCAGTACCAAACTGCACGTAACCGTAAAGCGGGAAGGCAAAATATTTGAGCAGGAATACAAAACCGGTATTCCCAAATATGCGGTGCGTGAAATTGGCGAAAGCGACATTACCGGTACCAGGGTACAGTTTTGGCCCGACCTGTCCATTTTTACTGCTTCGGTGTACAACAAAGACATTTTGGAAAGCCGCCTGCGGGAGCTCAGCTACCTCAACAAAGGCATTCGCATTCTCCTCACCGATTTGCGGGAAATAGTGGAGGAAACACAAGCCCCTTACACCTGCGAGTTTTACAGCGAAGGCGGTATTGTGGAGTTTGTAGAAATGCTCGACCGCACTGCTAACCGCAACAACCTTATACCACAGGCCATTTTTTGCGAAGGCCGCGACGAAAGCACAAATGTGTGGGTAGAAGTAGCCATGAACTATAACAGCAGCTACAGCGAACACATTTTCAGCTATGTAAACAACATTAATACCATTGAAGGCGGTACCCACGTGACTGGTTTCCGGCAGGCCATCACCCGTGTGTTTAAAAACTACGGCGATAAAGAAGGCTTGTTTGAAAAAGCCAAGGTGGAAATTGAAGGTGATGACTTCCGCGAAGGCCTCAGTGCAGTAATTAGTGTAAAAGTACCCGAACCACAGTTTGAAGGCCAAACCAAAACCAAGCTGGGCAACAGCGATGTAGCTGGTACCGTGCAAACCACGCTGAGTGCCGCATTGCAAAACTTTTTGGAAGAAAACCCCAGAGAAGCCAAAACCATTATTCAGAAAGTAATATTGGCTGCACAAGCCCGTGCTGCTGCCCGCAAAGCCCGTGAAATGGTACAGCGCAAAAGCGGCATGAGTGGCGGCGGACTGCCCGGCAAACTGGCCGACTGCTCCGAAAAAGACCCCACCAAATGTGAGCTCTACCTGGTGGAAGGTGACTCGGCCGGTGGTACTGCCAAGCAGGGCCGCGACCGTAGCTTCCAGGCCATTTTGCCACTGCGTGGTAAAATCCTGAACGTGGAAAAAGCCATGGAGCACAAGATTTACGACAACGAGGAAATCCGCAACATGTTTACCGCCCTCGGCGTAAAAATTGGCACCCCGGAAGATCCCAAAGCACTTGATTTATCGAAGCTCCGCTATCACAAGCTCATCATTATGACCGATGCCGATGTAGACGGAAGTCACATCGCTACGTTGATTCTCACCTTCATTTTCCGCTACATGAAAGAAATGGTAGAAAATGGCTACGTATACATTGCCCAGCCGCCTTTGTACCTGGTGAAAAAAGGCAAGGTGCAGGAATATGCATGGAATGAAGAACAACGCAAGGCATTGGTAGAAAAAATTGGTGGTGGCAGCGAATCAGGCATCAACATCCAGCGCTACAAGGGTTTGGGTGAAATGAACGCCGACCAGCTGCGGGATACCACCATGAACCCAGCCCACAGAACACTGAAAAAAGTAACCATCGAAAGCGCAGCAGAGGCCGACCGGGTATTTAGTATGCTCATGGGCGATGAAGTGGCTCCCCGCCGCGAATTCATAGAAAGCCACGCCAAGTACGCTAAGATTGATGTGTAAGAATGCCAAGGGCCAAAAGCTGAAGGCAAAAAACTATACACAAAAAACGCTGACTTCTCAGAAGTCAGCGTTTTTTTATTACAAATCAACATAGTCTTTTCTTCATATTGCTTTTATTGAAATGTAATTGTCTGCCCCCTGAATGCAGAATCAAAGTATGAATAAGTGGACAATGAACACAAAGGGAGGAGCAGGCTGGGCAAAACGGCCGGAGGCTTCGGGTTTGCCTTGATCCCGATAGCCATCGGGATTCTTTGGTTACTTTCTTTTTTTCAAGAAAAAGAAAGTAACAATGTTGCCGAGAAAGCGGTTGCTTTTAGGTTATGTATTATCAGAAGAGTAGTACTAAATTCTACAAATAGCTTGTTGACGAGTGTGGTTAGCTATTCATTCTTCTACTTCTTCTATAATAGCCGTGCCACTACCGCTGCGGTTGCCTGTCCATTCCCAGTCTTCGTACAGCGCAAGCCGGCCATTGTTCAGGTATTCTGTAGATGATTTTGAGAAACCCTGACCAAGTGTGCCGTCTTTTTCTATTTGCAAATAGTGGAATAAAATATTGCGCTTGGCATTCATTTTACCTATCAGTACGCCCCGTTCTACACTTCCGCCACTATACGTGCCCCACACGTAATCTCCTTCCTGATAATAGTGAAACAAAGTAGACTCATCTACCTGCCCATTGGCACTGTTGATGCGGGGGCGCATCCGTTTGTTGTGCAGGCATATTTTCAATGGCTGCAACTGTTTAGATATGGTAGGAATAGCGGTAGACAAACGATTGGTAAAGCCTGCTTGAATAAATATATCTGCCAGCCAGTGGTTGTGCGGGTATGCTGGTGCCGTCAGCTGTTTCAGGCATGCATTTTGCCAGTAGGTTACAGCTGTATCCAGCAATGCCGAGGCTATTGTTTTGCGATGAGCATCGGGGTGCAAAACAATGCTCTCAACGGTAGCAGCACTATGCAGGCTGGGCGAAAGCCAGGAAATGATAACGCCCATGATTTGTTGCGACTCAGGTTGCACGGCCATCCAGATACTGGAGCAGTGGTGCATTATAAAAACGGCACTACTCTGTTGCAATCCGCCAGAATGCTGACGGATAAAAACAGCCACTCGCTGGCTGTCTTCAGGAAGTACGGCTTTAATAGAGGCAGTTGTTGTAGAAGGGTTCATCTGGCAAGTTCAAGAAAGGCGGAAGGTAATTCAGAGTGGGGTATTGCACAAAATATGCGCCCATTCAATGGTTATTTTGCCCCCCGATGAGGCAATTTTGGCAAACTGTTGGGAGGCTAACCGGTTGTGCCACAGTGCAGTATCCCACATTTTATCAACCAATTAAGCGCCTGGCTTTTGAATGTTGGGGCAAAACCGTTTCCTTTAGTCATTATTCTACTTAAAAAATCGGTCACTATGGACAAATCAAAAATGCTGACGGCCTACTGCCTGAAGACAAAAGAAAAAAATGTACCCATGCAGGATGCCGTAATTACTAAGACTGCCAAAGGTGGTTATATGGCGCAGGGCCATGATGGTAAAGGCAATAAAATGACGGCATTGCTCGGAGAAGCCAAAGCATTGCAAGCCATTAAAGACGGCGTTGCTACCAAGGGTTTCTAATGGTAGCTGAAGACCTCAGCGTTGCTTAGCCATTTGAAAAGAAAGGCTGTTCAATACGAGCAGCCTTTCTTTTTTTATCAGCATTGCTATGCAGAAACCCCATATTTCAGCAAGGCTCCCTTGTGGGGTATCCTTACCTTTGCAGCCATTTTAGCCAATTTGTACCATGTCTGTACGTTATCAAGAGTTTGCAGGGTTGAACCTGCCCGCCATAGAACAGGAAATTTTAGCCAAATGGGCTGCTGAACAAGCCTTTGAAAAAAGTGTGCAGCTCCGCGAAGGCGCCGAGCCATTTGTGTTTTACGAAGGCCCGCCTAGTGCCAATGGCATGCCCGGCATTCACCACGTTATCAGCCGTACCATTAAAGACCTGGTATGCCGCTACAAAACCATGCAGGGCTACCAGGTACACCGCAAGGGCGGCTGGGATACCCATGGCCTGCCCGTAGAACTGGGGGTGGAAAAAGAACTGGGCATTACCAAAGAAGACATCGGTAAAAAAATAACCGTAGCCGAATACAACCAAAAGTGCCGCGAGGCGGTGCTCCGCTTTAAAGACAAGTGGGACGATATTACCCGCAAAATGGGTTATTGGGTAGACCTCAACGATCCCTACATCACTTTTAAAAATGAATACATCGAAAGCCTGTGGTGGCTGCTTAAAAAAATGTACGACCGCGGTTTGCTCTACCAAAGTGTGAGCATTCAGCCATACAGTCCTGCTGCCGGCACCGGCCTCAGCAGCCATGAGCTCAACCAGCCCGGTACGTATAAAGATGTAAAAGATACCAGCGCCACGGTGATGTTCCGGGCGGTGCAAAATGACAAGAGCCACTTTTTACACGATGCCGTTCATGGTGCCGAAGTGTTCTTTATGGCCTGGACCACCACGCCATGGACATTGCCCAGCAACCTCGGTTTGACCGTTGGCCCCAATATTGACTATGTACTGGTAAAAACCTTCAACCCATACACCCACCTGCCGGTAAATGTGGTGTTGGCCAAAGCTTTGGTCTCCAAATACCTGAAGGCAGAAAATGAAAACGGTGATTTTGCTGCTTACGAAGCCAAAATTGCCGCCGGTGAGCAAGTTAAAGAAGGTGCTCCCTGGGCTATAGTGAGCAGCTTCAAAGGCAGCCAGCTCGAAGGCTGCCACTACGAGCAGCTCTTGCCCTACGAAGCCAACAGCCTCGAAGAAATCAAGAAGATTACCCCCGATGCCGATCCGTTTAAGGTGCTGGTGGGCGACTTTGTAACCACCGAAGACGGTACCGGTATTGTGCACACTGCACCAGCCTTTGGTGCCGATGACTACAAGGTGGGCAAAAAGCACAACATCGGCATCCTTACCATGGTAGACCGCGAAGGCAAGTTCGTAGATGGCCTGGGTGAGTTTAGCGGCCGCTATGTAAAAAACTATAAAGACGAAAAAGACTATGTAGATGTAAACGTCGACATCTCCGTAAAACTGAAGCTCGAAAACCGGGCCTTCAAAGTGGAGAAATACGAACACAACTACCCCCACTGCTGGCGTACCGATAAGCCCATTTTGTACTATCCGCTGGATGCCTGGTTCATCCGTACCACGGCGCTGAAAGACCGCATGGTGGAGCTGAACAAAACCATCCGCTGGAAGCCCGAAAGCACCGGCACCGGCCGCTTTGGCAACTGGCTGGAAAACATGGTGGACTGGAACCTGAGCCGCAGCCGCTATTGGGGTACACCGCTGCCCATTTGGCGTACCGAAGATGGCAGCGAAGAGCTGTGCATTGGCAGCGTGGCCGACCTCAAAGCCAACCTGCACCCCGATAGTCCTATTCAAGACATAACCGACCTGCACAAGCCGCAGGTAGACGATATCATTTTGAAAAGCCCTTCGGGCAAACCCATGAAGCGGGTGGCCGACCTCATCGACGTGTGGTTTGATAGCGGCGCCATGCCTTATGCCCAGTGGCATTTCCCTTTTGAAAACAAAGAAATCTTCGCCAAAAACTATCCCGCCAGCTTTATTGCCGAAGGGGTAGACCAAACCCGTGGCTGGTTTTATACCCTGCATGCCATTGGCAGTTTGGTAAAAGAAGACATTGAAGCCGAACTGAAAGCTGCCGGCTTGCCTACCGAACAGGTAGATGGTCGTGCATACAAAACCGTTGTATCCAATGGGTTGGTGCTCGATAAAAACGGCAACAAAATGAGCAAGCGCCTCGGCAACGTGGTGGATCCGTTCAAAACCATTGAAACTTATGGCGCCGATGCTACCCGTTGGTACCTCGTTACCAATGCCAGTCCATGGGACAACCTGAAGTTTGACCTGGCCGGTATTCAGGAAGTGCAGCGTAAGTTTTTCGGCACCCTGTACAATACCTACCAGTTTTTTGTGCTCTATGCCAATGTGGATGGATTTGCTTTTAAAGAAGCTTACATACCCGTGGCAGATCGTCCCGAAATTGACCGTTGGATTTTGAGCAGCCTCAATACGCTGGTGAAAAAAGTAAACGAAGCCATGGACGACTACGAGCCTACGCAGGCCGGCCGTTTGATGGAAGTATTTTTGGATGAACACCTGAGCAACTGGTACGTTCGCCTGTGCCGCCGCCGTTTCTGGAAGGGCGATTACAGCGCTGACAAAATCAGTGCCTACCAAACGTTGTACGAATGTTTGGAAACGCTGGTGCGCCTGATGGCGCCCATCTCGCCATTCTTTAGCGATGCGGTTTTCCGTCAGCTCAATGCGGTGACGGGTCGTTTTACGGCCGAAAGCATTCACCATGCGGCTTTCCCCAAAGCCACCGAATCGGCCATTGATGCAGCATTGGAAGAACGCATGCAACTGGCACAGGATGCTACAAGTTTGGTGCTGAGCATTCGCAAAAAGGTAAACCTGAAAGTGCGTCAGCCGCTGCAAAAAGTGTTGATACCGGTGCTGAACCCCGACATGAAGGCGCAGCTGGAAAAAGTGGAAGACCTGCTGAAAGCTGAGGTAAATGTGAAAGAAGTAGATTACCTCACCGAAACAGAAGGCTTCATCAACAAAAAAATCAAGCCCAATTTTGCCCTGCTGGGTAAAAAACTGGGCCCCAATATGAAGGCCGTTGGCGCTGCACTCACTGCATTTAGCCAGCAGCAAATTGCCGATTTGGAAAGAACGGGTGCTGTTGCATTAGACATCAATGGACAGGCCATTGCCATATTGGTAAATGAGGTGGATATTAGTGCCGACGACATTCCAGGTTGGAGCGTGGCCAGCAAGGGTAGCCTCACCGTGGCGCTGGATATTACCCTGACCGATGAACTGAAACAAGAGGGAGATGCGAGGGAGTTGGTGAACCGGATTCAGAACATTCGCAAGGAGAGCAACTTTGAACTGACCGACCGGATTGACGTGCAATACGCTGGACCTGAAAATATTGTGGATTCTTTCGATAGGTTCAAATCCTATATTTGCGCCGAAATTTTGGCAGATTCGCTGAGTTATGTGCCCGCACTAACCGACGGCGTTTCAGTGGAAGTGAATGATTTTCAATTGACCCTGAAAGTTTCAAAAAAGGAGTTATAACGATGGCTACCAACAACAAATCAACCAAAGCAGCGGCTCCGGCCAAAAAAGCTGCTCCGGCCAAAAAAGCCGCCCCGGCAAAGGCTGCTCCCGCTAAGAAAGCGGCTGCACCTGCTGCAAAACCTGCTGCTAAAAAAGCAGCTCCGGTAAAAGTGGCTGCCCCAGCAAAAGCTGCACCTAAAGCAGCCAAACCCGCACCAGCACCCGCCAAGCCAGCTCCTGCCAAAGCCGCAGCACCGGCCAAGGCCGTGCCTGCTAAAGCTGCTCCTGTCAAAGCCGCCGCCCCTGCAAAGGCTGTGCCTGTAAAAGCAGCACCTGCTCCTGCAAAAGCTGCCCCACCAGCCAAGCCTGTAGCTAAAAAAGCAGCTAAGAAAGCATCTGCAAGAAAACCAGAACCGCTCCCTAAGCGGGATGAAGTGCCTGCCCGTTCGAATACCCCACACCCCCCGCAGAAAAAGCGGCCGGTGGTGGAAGAAAAAAAGATTGTAAAAATGCCACCCATTACCGCAAAAGGTAAAGTGGCCTACGACCCCGACTTTACCGTATCTGTACTGGATACGCCTAAAGAAGTGGCCGTTATTTCAACACCCACTATGCGTTATAGCGACTCAGAATTAGCTGAATTTAAAGAACTCATTTTGCGTAAGCTGGAAGCAGCCCGCAAAGAACTGAACTACCTGCAAGGCCTCATTACCCGCAAAGATGAAATGGGTGGCGACAACGACGACAGCCGCTACATGACCATGGAAGACGGTAGCCTGAGCATGGAACGGGAGCAGCTGAGCCAGATGGCCAGCCGCCAGATTCAGTTTATCGATCATCTGGAAAAGGCAATGATCCGGATTGAAAACAAAACTTACGGCATCTGCCGCGTCACCGGTAAGCTTATCGAAAAAGCCCGCCTTCGTGCAGTGCCCCATGCTACCCTGAGTATGGAAGCCAAACTGGGCAAACGCTAATCATTTTCTGATTATCAGCTATAAAAAACCGACCTGCAGCCATGCGGGTCGGTTTTGTTTAGCCCCCTTGCCCCCGGAGGGGGAAATAAGATTGACTTTAGTACTTTTTGGAGATGTGAAACGTAGGTTCGTTCACGGAAGCCTTTATTTTTCGAATTGTAATCTTTCCGACTTTCTGACTTCCCGACCCCTGACTCCCGACTCCGGTCTACTTCACTTCCTGCATATCCACCAACTTGCGGTAATATCCGTTGTGAGCCATCAGGCTATCGTGGGTGCCACGTTCTACAATGCGGCCTTTTTGCAACACTACTATTTCATCGGCATGCCGAATGGTACTAAGGCGATGCGCAATGACAATGGTAGTGCGGTCTTTCATTAAATGGTTGATAGCATCCTGCACCAGTTTTTCACTTTCCGTATCCAGCGAGGATGTGGCTTCGTCCAAAATGAGAATGGGGGGATTTTTGAGCACGGCCCGGGCGATGGTAAGCCGCTGGCGTTCGCCGCCGCTGAGCTTGCTGCCGCGGTCGCCGATGTTGCTGTTGTAGCCATCTTCTTTTGCCGAAATAAAGCGGTGGGCATTGGCCACTGTGGCTGCTGCTTCTATGGCTTCGGTGCTGGCGTTGGGGTCGCCAAGGCTGATGTTGGCGGCAATGGTATCATTAAATAAAATAGGTTCCTGCGTAACAATGCCCATTTGCCGGCGAACCGTTTCCAGTTGATATTCCCGGATGTTTTTGCCGTCAATCAGCAGTTCGCCACTTGTTACATCATGAAAGCGGGGTACCAAATCGGCCAGGGTACTTTTGCCGGCACCGCTACTGCCCACCAGTGCTACCGTGCTGCCTTTGGCTATGCGTAGGTTAATGTCTTGCAGAATGGTCACGTCATCATAACTAAACGATACGTTTCTGAATTCGATGGCGTTTTCAAACTGTTGTAACGGTATTGCATTGGGATCATCGTTAATCACTGTTGGGGCTTTCAACACTTCTTCTATCCGCTGTATGGCTGCCGAGCCTTTTTGCATATTGTAAAAAGAAGTGCTGAGTGCTTTGGCAGGATTAATTAACCCATAAAACAATCCGAGGTAAGTAATGAATTCGCCACCGGTAAGGCCGGTGTGGTTGGTATCGCTGAGTACCAGCATACCACCGTACAGCAAAATGCAGCAAAACACAAAAATGCCCAGCGTTTCACTTACCGGCGATGCCAGGTCTCGCCGAAAACCAATCTTGTTTTTGGTGTGCAGCAAATCATCATTTACCTGAAAAAAGCGCATCCGCAGCAGGTTTTCGGCAGTAAATGCTTTTATCACCCGAAGACCGGTTAATGTTTCGTCGAGGATGGCTACCGATTCGCCCTGCTTGATGGCAGCTGCCTGGCTTTGTTTTTTTAAACTGCGGCTGATGCGGCCTATAACAAAACCAACTGTGGGCAGCATGATAAACAAGAATAACGTGAGCTGCGGGCTGAGCACCAGCAGCACGGCCAGATGGGCAATAATCATGATGGGGTCACGAAACCAACCTTCCAGCGTGCCCACCACGCTGCTCTCCACTTCTGCCACATCGTTCGACATGCGGCTCATCAGATCGCCCTTGCGCTGTTCGGTAAAATACCCAATGGGCAGCTCCAGAATTTTTTCGTACAGCTGAGCCCGAAGCGTAGATACCACCAGGTTTTTAAGCGGATTGAGGATATAGATGGCGAGGTATAGAAAAACATTTTTCAGTAAGATGGCACTGAGCATGAGGATGCAAATGAGCAGCAGCAAATCGAAATGGCTGTGTGTGGCGGCATATTCATTCATCCAGTTGCTCACCAGCTGCGAAACATCCAGTTTGCTACCAGCGGCTGCGGTTTCCAGTGTGGCAGATTTGCCTTCAAAAATGAGTTGCAAAAACGGCATGAGCATGCCAATAGACGCAATGGAAAAAACGGTGCTCAGCAATATAAAAACCACGTAAGCCAGCATTTTACTGCGGTGCGGCTTCAGCAGCGAAAAGACCCTTGCATATTTGTTCATGTAAACGAATAAAAGTAAAGGCTGCAAAAGTAACTACTTTTACAGCGGCAGTACTTGTAGCACTGCCTTCACTCTTGTTATAATTGAGCAAAGGATATGGAAGAAACTAAACGTCAGAAGCAGGTAGCCGCATTACTCAATGAGGAACTCAGCGATATATTCAGAAGACTGGGATTGAACGTCATTCACAACGGCATGATTTCTATTGCAGCAGTAAAAGTGACGCCCGACCTGCTGGAAGCACGGATTTACCTCAGCTTTTTTCAGATAGAAGATCAGGCCTCCATGCTGCAAAAAATAAAAGACCGCAACTGGGAAATAAAGCGGGAACTGGCCGGCAGAGTGGGCAAGCAATTGCGCCGCATGCCCGAGCTTCAGTATTTTATCGACGACACGCTGGACTACGTATTTAAAATGGAAAAACTGTTTGGCGAAATTCAACAACCGCCAACACCTCCGGCCGGCACCGATGATTCTTCTGCATCTTAATTACATCAGCACAATCTGGTAGCCATTGACTACACTTTTTGCCTGGCGGTATTTTAAAAGCAAAAAAACGACCAATGCCATCAACCTGATAAGCTATATCAGTATGGTGGCGGTGGCAGTGGTTACGGCCGCATTGGTAGTAGTGCTGAGTGTTTTCAACGGGTTTGAGCAACTGGTACAAAACCTGTACGCCGATTTTTATACCGATATAAAAATTACTGCCACCAACGGCAAATGGCTTACTACTTCACCGGCTATGCTGCAGCAAATAACAGGTACCAAAGGCGTGGCTGCTGTAGAACCTGTGATACAAGAACGGGCCATGCTGATGCAGGGCGAAGACAAATCTATTGTATGGCTGAAAGGTGTGGAGCCGGGCTATGCCAATGTAAGCGGTGTACCAAGGCATTTGCTTCGTGGGCAGTTTGCGCTGGGCAATGAAGAAACACCTGCTTTGGTTATGGGCAGTGGGGTAGAAAACGGACTGCAGGTAATAGCCGGTCAGAATATTGCCCCTGTAACTGTATACCTGCCCAACCGGCAAGCAACGCTCGATGCAGACCCCCTTACTGCATTGCACACTGCCAATACATTTACAGCAGGTACATTTTCTATACAGCAAGAATTCGATAATCAGTACGCTTTCACGAATGCTGCATTTATGCGATACATGCTCGACCTGCCCCCCAACGAAGTAACGGCACTTGAGATAGCAGCTACACCTGGTACAGATATTGAACAGCTAAGTGATCAACTACAAGAGCAGTTAGGCAAATCGGTTGCAGTACAAACGAGGTATCAGCAAAATCAGGCATTGTTTGCCGCCATGAAAATTGAGAAAATCATCATAATGGCCGTGGCATTTCTCATATTGCTGATAGCTGCTTTCAATATCATCAGCAGCCTTACCATGATGGTGCTGGAAAAAGAAAAAGACATAGCTGTGCTACAAGCCATGGGAGCAACCAGCACATCGGTAGCGGGTATCTTTTTAAAATTGGGTGCAATGCTGGCAGGAGTGGGCGGCTTCATTGGTGGATTGTTGGGAGTGCTTATTTGCATTGGCCAGCAGCAGTTTCATTGGGTAAAACTGGGTGGCCAAAGCTTTATTATAGATTACTATCCGGTGGAAATGCGGGCTACGGATTTCCTGTTGGTTGGCGTGATCATTTTCACCATTGCCATCATTGCAGGTTTTGCTCCGTCTCGCAGGGCACTGCGCATACAGCAATCGCTACGCTGATGGAATATCTCATCAAAGACCAATGGATTGAATTGAAATATGTACCCGGTAAAGGTGCATGGACATATCATTTGCAAATACCGGGCACCCGGCACTTGGTGGGTCGTTGGGGTTCACTCAAGGTTTCCGGCACTGTTGATAGAGTGGCAATTCAAGCAAAAAATCTGTTCACCATCGGCGGGCAAGACAAGCTACTCTCTATCAACGCTGCCATTCGTAAAGCCCTGGGCAAGAATGGCGGAGAGCTGGTAAAAGTGACTTTGTATCTGGTGGCGCCGTATGAAAAACTGACCGCAAACGATGTGCTCGACACCTTTCGAAATGAAGAGGTTTTTACAGTATTTTCAGTGCTGTCGCAGCAAGAGCAATCCATGATAATGGAAAATATTCTCTCCCAAAAAACAGAAGTGCTTCAATTTAAAAAGTTGGAATATTACCTGAAGCAACTGGCAAAGCGATGACCGCTTATTTGAACCTTATTTGCGTTTATGCGAATAAAAAAACGGCTTGCAACCATTAGCTGCAAGCCGCTGTATTTTCTTTTACAAAAGAAGACGGATTAGTAGTCGCCGAGTGTTTCGGGCAGTTGGGCCAGTGCCGCTTCCAGCTGTGCGTCGCTGGGGGCAATGCCGTGCCATTCGTGGCTGCCTTCCATAAAATCTACGCCTTTGCCCATTGCGGTTTTCATGAGTATACATACTGGTTTTCCGTTGCCGGTTCGGGCTTTTGCCTGCTCCAGACCTGCCAGCATTTGGTCCATATCGTTGCCGTTTTCTACCACCAGTACATCCCAGCCAAACTCAGCAAACTTTGTTTCGAGGTTGCCCAGGCTCATTACTTTATCTGTAGGGCCATCAATCTGTTGGCCGTTCCAGTCGATGGTAGAAATGAGGTTGTCTACTTTGTTGTGGGCCGCAAACATGATGGCTTCCCACACCTGGCCTTCCTGCAATTCGCCATCGCCATGCAGGCTGTACACCAGATGGCTATCATTTTGCAGTTTTTTGGCCAGTGCAGCACCAATGGCTACACTCATACCCTGGCCCAAAGAGCCGCTGGCAATACGGATGCCTGGCAAATGTTCGTGGGTGGTGGGGTGGCCTTGCAAGCGGGTGTTGAGCTTGCGAAAAGTAGCCAGCTCAGCTACATCAAAATAGCCGCTACGGGCCAGAGCGGAATAGTACACTGGAGAAATATGACCGTTACTCAAAAAGAAAAGGTCCTGGTTGTGGCCATTCATATCAAAAGGCTGAGGCTGATGGCGCAGCACTTTGAAGAACAGTGCAGTAAAATAATCGGTACAACCGAGTGAACCGCCAGGGTGGCCGCTTTGTACGGCATGTACCATTCGTACAATATCCCTTCTTATTTGGCTGGCTATTTGAGGCAGTGTAGCTGTCATGCTGAAATTGAATTTGCGGGCAAAGCTAAAGTTTTGGGCAAATGAGGAAACAGATTTTTCAAACCGGCCACAGATGTTTCAAAATATCAACTGAATACGGGATTTTATATAAATACATGCCCCGAAAGATGGAAAACCCAACCTGCTACACTTACTTTGTTAAAATACGTTTGCAGTAGTAAGCGTAGTATTCTGAAACAACCTGCACACTCCGCGAAAATTTTTGAGTATGATTGAAATGCTTATGAGCCTGGCGCTGGCATTTGGCATTAGCTTCTACGCACTACCGGCCATTATTAACATCACCATTGAAAAAGGGCTTTTCGATTTTCCGGACGATCGTAAGCATCATCATAAACCAATTCCTTCGTTGGGCGGGCTGGCCATTTATGCCGGCTTTATTATGGCATTTCTCATTACGGTTTCTTTTGCCGGCACCCGTTTTGTTTTTCAATATTTTTTGGCCGCTACGCTGGTTATCTTTTTCATTGGGCTAAAAGATGACCTGCTTAATCTGGTTCCTTTCAAAAAATTTTTGGGCCAGGTACTGGCAGCGTCTTTACTTGTGTTTAAAGGCGGGCTGGTTATTTCCAATTTGGGCGGCGTATTTGGCATACATGAGCTACAGCCATTAGTGGCCGAAGTGCTTACTGTTTTTACACTGGTAGTAATTATAAACGCTTACAACCTGATAGATGGTGTGGACGGACTGGCCGGCACATTGTCCCTTATTTCTTCCGGTTTGTTTGCTGCCTTTTTTGCCATTAATGGCGATTATGCATATGCCTGCATGGCCACTGCTCTTATCGGCGCCACCTTGGCTTTTTTAATTTTCAATTATGCGCCGGCCCGCATTTTTATGGGCGATACAGGCTCTCTTTTATTGGGATTGGTAAATGGCGCCATGGTTATTCATTTTATTCAAACGGCCGGTAGTGCACCAGTGTTGGCGGTAGAGTCTGCCGGGGCGGTGGGCTTTGCCATCATGTTTGTGCCTTTGTTCGATACGTTGCGGGTTTTTTCGTACAGAATCGTTCGGGGTATTTCTCCTTTTACCCCCGATAGAAATCATGTGCACCACATTCTGCTCCGCTTTGGCTGGTCGCATACGCAGGTTACCATAGCACTGTCAATAGCCGCTGTGTTGTTTGCAGGTTTGGGTTGGGGGCTGCAATCTTTTGGCAATAGCACCGTGCTCATGTCTATCATTTCTGTAGGTTTTTTAATGATTGGCACTGCTTTGTGGAGTTACAAAATGTATAGGCGCCGCATGCTGGCCGATAAAAGCCCCCGTATACACACAGCGCCTGTTATTCCGGTAAAAGCCAAAAAGGCCGCCAATTAATTCTTCCCCATTTTTTGCTTTGCAGGCAAGTATCTGTTCGTTGAACCATCGTTTTCTTTAGGTTTGCCAGCCTTAAAATGCATACAGTATGTCGGTTGAAGTAGAACTCCTGATGAAGGATACAGAAGAGCTGATGCGCAAGTCCATCAGCCACCTCGAATCAGAATTGGCCAAGGTAAGAGCTGGTAAAGCAAACCCGCAAATGCTCGATGGCATTCATGTGGATTATTACGGCAACCCCACGCTGATAGCTCAGGTGGCCAATATTTCTGTGGTAGATGCCCGTACGCTAACCATTCAGCCTTGGGAAAAAAATATGCTGCAGCCTATTGAGCGGTCTATTTTGCAAGCCAATATTGGTATTACTCCGCAAAACGATGGCAATATCATCCGCATATTTTTGCCACCTATGACGGAAGAACGCCGGAAAGAATTGGTGAAAAGATCGAACAACGAAGGCGAACATGCCAAGGTAGCGGTGCGCAATATTCGCCGCGATGCTATTGAAAAAGTAAAGAAGGCACAAAAAGATGGCCTGAGCGAAGATGCTGCCAAAGACACCGAAGCCGACATTCAGGAAATGACCGACCGGTTTATTGCCTTGGTTGAAAAGCACCTGGCAGCCAAAGAAAAAGAAATCATGCACGTATAATTAAGTCGGCAAAGCTGACTATACAATGTGCTGTTGGTAATAAACCAGCAGCACATTTTTTATGCCTTTTTCCGAAGGGGAAATTGAAGATTGGCCAGGTAAACGCCGGTAAGAATGATGAGCAGGGCCAGCAATTGCATCCACACTATTTTTTCGCCATAGTAAATGCCCCAGCCAATGGCCACAAACGGAATACCGTAAGTAACCAGCGATGGAAATACAATGCCCGCCCTTTTGACCAACATATAAAAAAGAATGGATGCCAGTGCTGTACCAAAAACACCCAATACCGCAGCAGCGGCTGTGGCCAGCAGTATTGGTGCCGAAAGCAGGGGCAGTGAAAAATAGCCCGTACCAATCAGCACGGCCAATGAAGGAATGGTAAGAAATACAAATGCCAGCGTGGCAATATCTACCGAAGAAATATGGAGCAGTTTGTGCTTCACCATGTTTACATTAAAACCGTAAAACATAGTGGCCAGTACGGCAAACATGGCATAAGCATTATTGCCACCCGACGAGCCTTGCTGCCGAAACAACAATAGCAAACAGCCCGCAAAACCAATGATGATGCCCAGCCATTTCATGGCAGGAATACGGTTGTTGTACACTACAGTGGCCACCAGCAATACAAACAGCGGCGTCATGGCATTGATGGCTCCTGCAAGAGAACTATCGATAGCCGTTTCGGCTATGCAAAAAAGAAAAGCGGGAAAAAAGCTACCCAGTAAACCCGATAGCAACACGTACCAGCGTACCGATGGCGTTGCTACCCGTGCCAATGCTGGCTTAGCCAGCGGCAACAACACCAGCCCTGCACTCAGCATTCTGATAGCCGCCACCTGATAGGCACTCAGTACCGGCTGCCCGTCGAGGCCGTATAAACCCAACTTCATGAGTACAAATGAGCTACCCCAAATGAGGCAAAGCACCACAAAAATGAGCCAGTTGACCATTTTGCTAGTGAAAGAAAAGGAAGATACCCGTTTGGTTGTTGGTGCAGCCTGCATGAAAATAAAAAACCTGATGAAGGTGTAAAGATGCAAAGCTTAAGGCAACGGCTTTCTGCTGTTTTTTGTTTATAATTGAAAAACCTTTTTAATCCTCACCAACAAATTTCATTTATGGGCTTCCTAAAAGAATTTAAAGAGTTTGCCATGAAAGGCAATGTAGTAGACCTGGCAATTGGCGTCATTATTGGTGGCGCTTTCGGGTCTATTGTTAAGTCGTTTATCGACGATGTGATAACGCCACTGCTACTGGCGCCGGCACTCAAAGCCGCCAACATGGAAAACATACAAGACCTGAAAATGGGAGCGGTGAAGTATGGCAATTTCCTGTCGGCTATTATCTCTTTTGCAGTGATAGCCTTGGTGCTTTTTTTGGTGGTAAAAGGCATTAATAAAATGAAAAAAGCAGAACCGGCACCACCACCAGCCGGGCCTACGCCTACTGAGCAATTGCTTGCAGAAATACGTGATGCGTTGAAAAAATAAACTGACGCTGCATCTGGTTATTTTTATACATCAATAAAATGGTTGCACTTTTGTAGTGCAACCATTTTTGTTTTTTTATACAGCAAAAAAAATATCCATGACAACCAAAACAGGCTTAGTAGCTATAGCATGCCTGCTGCTCAGCCAATCTTTTGCACAGTACACCCGCAAGTCTATTGATGAAGCTATGACGGCCAAAACAATGGCAGCAGATACATCTAAAAAAGGCCGCTGGAAAAGTGGCGGCACCTTTACCCTGGCACTGGCGCAGCAAAACAGCTCGTACTGGGTAGGTGTAAATGAAAAGTTTGCACTCAACGTGGGCCTCAACGTAGACTTGTACGCCAACCGTGCCTGGGGCAAAAGCACCTTGGACAACACGCTTAAAGCCAGCTATGCCTACCAAAACAACCAAACGCAAGGCCTGCGCAAAACCGCTGATTTTTTCGATTGGTATACCAAATTCGGCCATTCACTCAACGAGAAGAAAACCTTGTCGCTGGCCGCCATTTTCAACCTCCGGTCGCAGTTTACCAACGGGTATGATTATGCATTGACACCCCGCCGACGTGTATCTGGCTTTTTTGCTCCGGCCAATATTTTGCTTACGCCCGGTCTCGACTGGAAACCCAACAAACATTTTAGTTTGTTCTTTTCTCCTTTTGCCGGCAAATGGATTGTAGTCTCCAACGATCCGTACAGCTACAGCACTACACCGCCACCTCCCGGGCAGCGGCCACTGGCAGCCCTGTACGGCGTAGACCCGGTGAAAAAAGTAGATGCACAAATAGGTGCATTTGCATCGGCCAATTTCAACAAGGAGATTGTAAAAAACGTGACCTATACATCTCGCCTCGACCTGTATTCCAATTACAAACACAATCCGCAAAACATCGATATGTTTTGGACCAATTCTTTCGGGTTTAAGGTAAACAAGTGGCTCACCATGAGTTACCTGCTCAACCTGGCCTACGACGACGACCTGATACCTGAAGGCCGCACCAGCCCTACGGTGCAGTTTTTGGGTACTTTCGGGGTAGGCGTTTCCGGAAAGTTTTAACCTCTTTTCCACATGTGTAAAAGGCCTGTACAACTACTGGGTACAGGCCTTTTTTGTGCACGTATTTTTGAAAATACCGGGAGTAAGTACTGCATGTAGCAGGCACTCCGTTATTGTATTATATGGCCGCTATTTCTTATCAAATAAAATTGCCCCAGTTCGAGGGCCCGTTCGATCTCCTGCTGTTTTTCATTGAGAGAGATGAACTGGACATTTACAATATTCCGATTACCCGCATCATCAAAGATTTTTTGAGCTATGTACACAATCAGGAAAAGCTGAATATTGAACTCAGTAGTGAGTTTATCCTGTTTGTGAGCACACTAATGCGGATTAAAGCCAAAATGCTGCTGCCCCGCAAAGAGCTTGACGCCCAAGGCAATGAAATTGATCCTCGCCAAGAACTGGTCGATAAAATTTTGGAGTACAAACGCTTTAAGGAAGCATCACTGAAAATGGCCGAACTAGAAGCCATTAGGATGCTGATGGTAAAGCGGGGCAACATACAGCAAGAGCTGAATAGCATAGGAGAAGATGCCGGCGAAGGCACCGAAATACAAAGCATAACGCTCTTTAAACTGATGAAGACCTTTGAGAAGGTGATGAAGCGGGTAAACGAGCGGAACAACAAGCCTCAGCACGTGGTATTTAAGTATAACTATACCATGGAAGAAAGCCGCGAATACATGCTGCATACGGTGAAAAGAGAACGCTCCATGGGCTTCGAAAAAATATTTGAAACCTGCCAGGACCGTGTGCATGCCATTTTTCTTTTTTTAGGCATGCTGGAGCTGGTACAGCAGCAATATTTTCAAATAATGGTAGGCGAAGGACGCAATAACTTCATTATTGAATGGAATGAGGAGCGACCCGAAGATGCGACCGCATCATGGCCCATGGAGGTAAATCCTGTGTTGAACTAGCGAAAAATTGGTGTGCATTGGCACCAGAAACATAGTCTACATTAAAAAGGCCACTCATTTTACTGAGTGGCCTTTTTGTTTATACAACTTAAAACTTCGGTTTCATTAAAAATGATGGGAGTTGTTCCAGTAAATAACGAGTGCCATTACAAATGCCCAAAGAAAAAATGCGAGTAAGTTACTTGGGTTAAGATAACGTTTTAGGTTCTCTTTCATAGGTGTGATTTAAGTGGTGCAAAGTAAAAAACATGTAGCCATTACAGCAAAGCTTTATTTATTATACAAGGTTGAAAAACAATTTGATAACAAATGGCAGGTTTGAAAACAACAACCATGCTCTTGTTTAAACAAATGACAATGCTTGAAAAGATTCTTTTAAAATAGGTAAAGGATCGGTTTTCAGCCATTGCTGCAAAACTGTAGCAAGAACCCGCCTGAAATCGATATCGAAGGGAATGTCGCCATTCACCAGTTGCTGTAGTTTGGGCATACTGTTGAGCAAACCTTTTTCTTTCAGGCTTCCGCTTACAAAAAACATATTGTTGGCAGCACCATGGTCGGTGCCGGCACTGGCATTTTGTGCTACCCTGCGGCCAAATTCGCTAAAGGTCATGAGCAGTACATCTTTAAACCTGTTTTGTTTTTTCATGTCGGCTACAAACGCTTCCACTGCGCCGTTGAGTTCTGCAAGCAGGCGTTGTTGCTGTGCCGCTTGGTTTACATGTGTATCAAAACTACCGAGGCTCAGATAATACACGCTGGTATTCATGCCTCCTGCAATGAGTGAGGCTACTGTTTTCAAATGTTTTGCCAACGCTGTGTTTGGATAGATACTATTTGTACTACCAGCTTTGGCTGCGGTAAAAATACTTTCGGCACTATTGATGGTGTCGGCCAGCGTTTTGTACAAATAATCAGCCAGTGGTTCATGAGGATGGTCGTGCCTGGCCAGTTGCTTAAAATATGGTGCACTGCTGGTAGCAAATAATTGAGCAGGATCTTGCGTGGCAATTCCTTTGTGTTGTTCGCCTTTTAAGGCAAGGCTGAGCACATCATTTATTTCCAGCACCTGGGTGGGTTTGTCGCAGCCATGGCAGGCATGGTCTAGGTAGCGGCCCAGCCATCCGGTATTCCAATAATCGTGGCTGCTGCTGGCACTGTGCCAGATATCCATGCTTCTGAAATGGCTTCTGTCAGGATTAGGATAGCCCACATTGTTGAGGATAGCGAGTTCGCCCTGATCATACATTTTTTGAAAGGCTGTAAGTGCAGGGTGCAACGCAGCATCGGTATGTATAACAGCCGCTTTATTAGCGGCAATACCTATGCCTGGTCTTGATTGGTAGTAAATGTCGTTGCTAATGGGTATGACAGTGTTGAGGCCATCATTGCCTCCACTAAGTTGAATAACAATAAGGATACGTTCAGGCTCGGCAGTGCCTTTGTACAAAGGGCCGGCAGCTGCCTGCAAAAATTTTGGCACAAACAATGTACCGGCAGTAGCCAGCGAAGATTGTGCTATAAATCGGCGACGTTTAATGAACATAACGGATTTGGATAGGGGTCAAAAAAAATCAACACAACTGGTAGGCGGGAGTGGCCATGGCCAACAGCGTTGTTTGTTTAATAAAACTGTTAACAGGCAAGCCCGGTGCTACCTGTGCTTCAATGATGGAAGAGAGTTGATGCGGGCTTTGTAATAAGTGCTCACAAAGCTGTTGTACAATGTCACTTTTTTTGTATTTATGCAAGGATTCTATTAATGGTTCCCATTCAATATCACCTTTGAGTTTAAAACGGTTGATGGCTTTTTTGCCGAGTGTGTTTTGCATCTTACCCATTTGCATATCGTCATCGGCGGGGGTACTAAGTTCAAACGGCTCAGCAAGGGCTACCAACTGCGGCAGCCGCATACGTAGCAGCAGCGAACTGCTGTCTATCCAATTAGTGCCGCCGGGCCAGCCCGCTACCGATGGAGGGTAGAGCAGTATTTGCCCGAGTGCTCTTTGCAACAGTAATTGTATGTCAGGATTTTCTAACTGCATGGGCAGCATGCGGCGTATACCTACCCACAAAACCACAGGGCTTTTAACGATTTTTCCCTGATTGGCGATATCATAAAACCAGTTGGCTGTAAAAATGTCGCCGAGTAGTTGTTTCATTTCATAACCACTATCATAAAATCTTTTCGACAGCCAGCTAACGTGTTCCTCATTCACCTCTTCATTTACCAAAAAGCGATACAGTTTGGCGGTAATGAAACGAGCTGTTTGCGGTTGTTTAAGCAGCATCGCCAATACGTCATCGCCATTAAAATTGCCGCTCATTCCAAAGATGGTTTTGCTGCCAAGATCATGTTGGTTTTTTCTAAATACAAATTCGCCATTTGGATTGAAACCCCAGCCGGTAAAAGCTCTGGCTGCCTCTTTTACATCTTGCTCTGTGTAGTGCCCACGGCCAAGGGTAAAGAGCTCCATTACCTCACGGGCAAAGTTTTCGTTGGGCTGCAGTTTTCTGTTTTGCTGATTGTTGAGGAATGCAAGCATGGCGGCAGATTTGCTCACATTGGCAAGCAGTGTGGCAAAATTACCCAAGGCGCCTTCTCGTACCACGTGCAACAATTGCTGCTGGTACAGGCTATTCAGGTTTCGGCAGGCAAAATGCCCATGCCAAAACAGGGCAATTTTTTCCCGCAGTTGTGCCTCACTGTTTACCATTTCGTTCAGCCACCGGAGATTCAACTGCTTAATCGCTTCTCTGCTTTGCTGCTGTAATTTTTCACGTTGTTCTTTCTGCGCAGCAGCCTGGCCATTGTTGTTGCCAGCCATCATAGCTGGTAGTGTATCCAACGATGGTTGCGGTACAGTTATGGGCCGGAGTGGTTGCTGTGATTGCTTCCAGTATTTATCAAAATGAGATTCGGCCTTCCATTTGCCATTTGAGAGTAAGGTGGCTGCAGTGGGGCCAAAGCCGGCCCGCCAGAAAAAATGTTGCGCAAGATTCATACAGCGAAATGCTTAGGGCGTTGAGACGGCAATGTTGTTAAAAGGTTTAACTATTCACAAAAAAAGGCTACCCGAAGGTAGCCTTTACTATACTGAATTGTTGGAAGAGCTTATTGCTTTTGAAGCTTCAATGTTTGAATGAAATACTGACCTTTTGCCTGCATTTGATAAGTACCGGCAGGAAGCCCGTTCATATCAATCAAAATGTTGTTTTGGCCTTTTGCTATGGCAGCAGTTTGGCTACGCACCACACGGCCGCTGGCATCGGTAAGTTGCCATTGTACTTTATCTTCTTTGTCGGCAAAAATGCTGAGCGTGGCAGCTGTTTTCACAGGGTTAGGGTAAATTTTCACCACAAACGAGCCACCGCTTTTTGAAATAGAAACTACGCCAGAATACAAAGATTTGCCATCAATATCTTTCAGTTTGAGGCGATAGTATACTATACTGACAGCGGTATTTGCTACGGTCAAATCATTAAAGCGGTAGTTATTTGCCACACTGCTGTTTCCTTTTGCTTTTACAAAACCAAGACTGCTGAAATAGCGGCCATCTACACTTCTTTCTACTTCAAAGCCATCAGCACCAGATTCGGTGAGGGTGCTCCACGAGATACTTGCTGCACTACCCATCCAGCTGGCATTAAAGTCTTTGAGTTCAACGGGCAATACCGTGAGTGAGTTATTGGCAACATAGAATGAACTGAAAGTGTTAAGCGTTGCATTGATGACATAGGCGTTGCTTCCGAAAGCATCTACACTACTCACAGCAACGGGTGTGGCAATGCCGGTAACGTTGGTAAAACAGCCACTGCCTGCTGTTTTAAATAAACCTAAATCGTCTTTAGAGTCTATACCGCTGCTAAAGCCACTGCTATTAGTTGCTGTTAGCAACGCATTGTATTCTGCTGCGGTAAGATAAATGCGTAAACCTACACCACCATTGAGGTTGAAAGGGCCTGCGTTTGAAGTAGAGATGGCCATGTTGCGGTCGAGGTACAAACGCTTACTGTTATCTTCACGAGGAGTGCTGCTTTTGTACAGCGTAGTTGTTATTGTACCCAGGTTATTACCATTGGCACGAACTTCTGCTACAATGTTGCCGTCAGCGTCTGTAATGGGTACCCACAAGTTGGTATTGTCGGAGTTAATCACTACGGAGTTGACAGTTACGCAAGTGTTGTCTGTACCTGGCGCAATGGGAATGTGGGAAGGAATGGTGCTTTTTCCGGCGTTGTTATTGTAGCCTATGAATTCGTATTTCTGCACACATCCCGGGCAGCCCGGTACAATTGGGTTAAGGGCACTTGGGCCGGAGGTGGTGGCCGACTGGTCCATTATTACAAAAAGGGATTTTCCATCCGGAGCGTAAGTGACATCTCTGAATCGGTTTTGACTGCCAAATAATGTAACAGTGTCACGAACACCATCTACTGTTGTCATTGCCGAGCCATCAGCATTCAATTTCAATCGCAATATTCTACCCCATTTGAGAGATGAGAGCAGGAGGCTGTTTTTCCAGCCTGGAATAACGCTGCCGGTATATATTTCCATACCCGATGGTGCTTCGCTGGGCCAGGCACCATTATTAGTTTGGTTGTTGTAGATAGATGTTACTGTAGCAAGAGATGCATCGTAAAAAGCATAAATCGGATTGCGGTAATTGGCCCCGATAGCGGTAGCATTGTTTTGCTCACCATTGCTTGCCGGAATAGTAGGCAAAGAACCACCCGTTGCGCCTGCTTTCAAACCGTTGTAATTGCCATCATTCATACCTATGACCAAGGGGTGGCCGTAGTTTTTACCACCTTCAATCACGTTTATTTCATCATCGCTGAACGGGCCATGGCTGCTTCCGTATAAACGGCCCACTCCACCAATATTGGCATAAGAAAAGCCTTGGTTGTTGCGAATGCCAATCGACCAAACGGCACTGTTTGTACTGTAAGGGTTGTCGTTTGGTATCCACTTATTGTAATCTACAGCGCCTTGGTCTGCATCTGCATCTTCAGTTATATTAAAGCGCAATATTTTGCCTTGATACGAGGCAGGATCTTGAGCACGGATGATGCGGCTTTGATTGCTAAACTGACCGGCACCCATATCGCCCACGGAATAAAAAAGGTAGTTGGTGCCACCTACAGGTGCAATGGTCATGCGGCCAGAGTTGTGGTCGTTGCTACCGGGCAGCGTATCGCACAAAATAACCGGGTTGGTTAATTTACCTAGTGTAGAGTTCCAGGTCCAGCGGGTAAGAAATGTTCTAAAATATTGGCCCTGACCATCGGGGTAAGTGCCCGACACAGTTGTTGTGGTATTTCTGCCCGTATAAGAGCGTACGTAAGCCAAAAAGACGTAGGGGTTGGAACCGCTAAAGTCGGGATGAAAAGCCATGCCCATCATGCCTCCCTGAGGCCACTGAAAGTTGCTTTCGCTGCCTGTGAAAGTTCTTTTATGGGCATCAAAAACAGCATTGGTAAGGCCCGAAGTAGCAGCATTGTTTGTGGTATTGTGTTGGATATCTAAGGCAGTGGTAGCAGCACCTGTCGATGGATCAATTCTTCTCACCCGGTAGCCACGGGCTTCTGTTACCCACAAAAATCCATCGGGGCCGTAAGCCACATCCCAAGGGTCAAAAAAATTGGCTTGAAGATTGGTGGATTTGAACACTTCGCCGTGACGGCCACCTACAACCTGAGCCTGAGTGCTGGAGTGAATGAGGAGCAACAGGCATAACATACGCACAAGCGTAAAAGTCTTTTGCATAGAAGCAAGGGGGTTAGTAAAAAAATGAATTTCCAGGGCAGTTTAAGGAGGCGCAGGGTTTTGCAGCGAAACGTATGCTGGTTTTCAAAGCACCTGGGTGGTGGTGCATTTTGCTTTATTGGCTCTCATACGCTCTGATGGGTATCTTATCTAAGCGTTAAAATTATTGTTTAGACATTTGACATTCATCAAAATCGTAAAAAAATAATTGGCAGTTATTTGCAAGACATTGATAATCAATGATTTAATAATTGTGCATTTGACGAAAATTTTATGCAGATGCTGCGCTTTCTGTGGAAAACGGTGTACCTTTACCCTTCAAATGGGTACTCCCATGCTGCTATTCGGATCAAATCCCTTCCTTCTTAAGCTGATCCACCTATACCCTGAACTTAAAAGCCCTGCGCTTTTGTTCAATACCTGACATTCCTTAGACATTCATGGGTTCATTAAGGTTTCACCACCTTAGTCCACCTGATTTTTCATCATACTAGCTGGAACATGTATGATAAAATGGGTCTATTGGATATTAATTATTTTGGGTTGTACCACACCGTTGATGAGCGGTGCACAACTGATAGGTGGCGATGTAAACAAACCGATTAATCAGGTTTATTACATCGGCAACAATAACGTGGGTGATTATTTGCCTACGTTTACTGTTACTGCACCTGCTACCTGCGGCGGTACAGGTTCTGTACGAATTGTATGGAACGGGGGTACTAAATCAACAACAGTTCGGCAAATAGCCCGGCACGGTGGTTTAACATTCGGGGGTACTTTAATACCAGGTTCGTCAAATAATCTTACAAGCGCCAACAGTTATACCTACACTTTTACCGGCCTCGCTCCCGGTACTTACACCTTTAGTTTATCAAGAGACCCGTATGATGATATTTTGACTACGAACAACGTAGCTGCAGGTGCCGCAGACGATTGGGCGATTGGGAATTATAATTCAATCGGTGACCAGCAACGTTGTGCCGTCATTGGCGTTATCATCATGCCAAGCACCGGAAACCTGCCTAATATTACCGCCACAGCTGAAGCTGCCACCAGTTGCATAAGTTCTGTGGGCCGCGTCGTTATCACCGGCCTTACACCAGGTACAACTTATCAATATGCCACCTTAGTTGGTGGTACTTACACCAGCACAGGTGTAATACCAGCTTCCGGGCAGTTTACAATTAATAATCTGTATCCTGGCAATTATCCGGTTAAGATAAGGGTGGCAGGTACCACTTGTTATCGTGAGTTGAACATTAAAGTACCAAGCCCTGTTGGGGTACCATGTTTTACTACCGATGAACTGATAGATTTTGCGCCAACTGGTACCAGCATCATTACCAATGGCAACTTTGGTACTGCTGCGGCAACCATGCCTAGTTTGGCAGGTACACCAGGTGTTACAGATTATATAGCGGTTACGATTGGCAGTGGTCAGCCACTAGACTCCAGATATGCTATTGCCCGCTCTACCGACAATGCTGATAATGGAGGTGTTGTTTCATGGAATGGCAGGTTGCGCAATTTGCAATACCCCACACAAGGCAATCACATTTTTGCCTGTTTACAAAAATCCAAAGATCATACTGGTTCTGTAACGCAGGCTGATGGTACTACCAACGGATTTATGATGGTAGTAAATGCTCACTACAAAACAGACCGTGTACTCTTTCTCTCGAATTTGAATTTGATACAAGGCCGTACTTATCAGTTTTCTTTTTGGGCAAAAAATCTGCAGCCATTTATGCCTAAAAATAAAAACAATGGTACTGCTGATGGTGAACCCACATATCAACCTATTGTACCAAGGTTGGGCTTGGTGGTGAATGGTATTATTTATGATTATGCTGAGTTGGGATATGTAGTAGAACCTGCTGCTTATTCTTCTTCTACCTACCTCACCCAAATGGGTTGGGAACAATTTAAAATTCGCTTTACTGCTCCGGTAAATAACAGCAATTCAAACGTGGGTATTTACAACCTCCAACAAGGTGGTTTTGGTAACGACTTTTTGATTGATGATGTGGAGTTGTATGAGATAACTTATATAGGCGATAAAGTATGGAACGACCTGAATAAAAATGGCCTGCAGGATGCCGACGAACCTGGTATGGCTAACATTACCGTTACCCTCAACGATGCTTCAGGAAACCCAATAAAAACAACCGTTTCAGACGCTTTTGGCAACTATAAATTCAACGTGCCTTACAATACCGATAACTATTCTGTTTCATTTATTGCACCACCAAACTACAGCTTTACTGCAAGGGTTGGTAGTGGTGCTACACAAGCAAATGATAGCGACCCAAATCCTGTAAACGGTCGCACGGCCAACTTTACACTTACGCCTGGTACCAGCCAGCGGGATATTGACTGCGGCCTCATTTTTAATACTCCTACTCAGTATGCTTCCATCGGCGATTTTGTGTGGATGGATAATGACGGCGATGGTATTCAGGATGCTGGTGAAGCAGGCGTATCTGGTGTAGTTATTTCTCTTTTCAATAGTAGTGATGTACTGGTGGCCTCCACTATTTCAGACGCAAGGGGCTTTTACCGTTTCGACAGGGTGAATCCCGGACAATATCGTATTGGTGTTACTACCCCTCCGGGCACTATAGTTACGCTGATAAATCAAGGTGGGAATGATGCGGTAGATAATGACATAAATACAACAGGATTATACGCTGGTCGTACAGATTTGATAACCCTCACTACGGGTCAAACCATTTCTAATGTAGACATTGGCTTGTTTATTACCGATGCTACCCGCTACAGTATTGGCGATCGTGTATGGAACGATATCAACAATAACGGTATTCAGGAAGCTGGCGAACCAGGCATACCCAGTGTTGAGCTTTCTCTGTACAAACCCGGAGCTGATGGATTGCCCAACACCGCCGACGATATCTACATCGCTACTACCATTACTGATGGTTTTGGGGTGTACCAATTCAACGATCTGGACATTACTTATTACTTCGTGAAGTTGACGCTGCCTGCCGGATATGCTGTGGTAGCAGCCGATCAGGGAAGCAATGATTATGCAGACAACGACATTCAACCCGCTACTTTGTGCTCTCCACTTATTGGTTTTTTGGTGTGGGATTTAAACGTGTACCATGTAGATATTGGCTTGCGGCTTACCAATCCTCCTGCCAACTGGTCATCTATTGGTGATGTGGTTTGGAACGATTTAGATGCCGATGGCATACAAGATGCGAATGAGCCTTACATGCCAGCTATTACAGTTACATTGTATAATACCCTTGGCGCCGTGGTTAGCACCACTACTACCGACTCATTGGGGTATTACCGCTTTGTAAATGTGGCTCCATCAAATTATGTCTTGGGCTTTAGCAATTTGCCAAATGGTTATTTATTTAGCCTGCAAGATCGGGGTGGTAATGATAATATCGACAGCGATGTAGATGCACTTACGGGGTTAACTAACTTGTTTGCACTGGCTGGTGGCGTTACCAACCTGAGTTTTGATGCAGCTATTCGCCAAGGCAAAAACCCAGGTACAGGCTCCGTCGGTAATCTGGTTTGGATAGATTTGGATGCCGATGGCGTTCAGGATGAAAATGAAACGGGTGTGTCCCATGTTACTGTCACCCTACGTGAGGCAGGTGCTAACGGTATTTTAAATGATGCCGATGACGTATTGTACACAACCGTAACCAATGCTTTGGGTGAATATTCATTTACCAATTTGCCGTCTTCTCACAAATACCGTGTAGAGTTTAGCAATATCAATACCTCTTGGTATACACTTACTACGCTGAATGCCGGCACCGATGATAAGTACGATAGTGATGGCTTGCCATTGGTAGGAAGCACTTCTGTAACCAGTGATTTTGGCCTGGCTGAAGGCGAACAAAAAATTGACATTGCACTTGGTTTATTGCTTACTGCCAGCAGCAACAGAATAATTGGTGACCGTGTGTGGCTGGACCTGAATTTGAACGGTATGCAAGAGGCAGGAGAACAAAGAGGTATACCCGGTGTAACCGTGGACCTGCTGGATGTAGGCGGTAATCTGGTGACCATTGGTGGCAAAAGAGTACAAACAACCACCAACAGAAGCGGTTACTATCGTTTTTATGGATTGGCCGATGGTACATACTTTCCAAGATTCAGCAACTTGCCTGCGGGCTTTATGCTTTCTCCAATTGACCAGGGTGGCAATGATCTTATTGATAGTGACGTGAATGGTGTAAATGGCCGTGTTACTGTTGGTTTGCCAATTACATCTGTAGCTCGTACCAATTATACCGCCGATTTGGGTGTTATTCCTCTGGCTAGCTATATAGGCGACTATGTATGGAACGATTTGAATGGCGATGGTATACAAGAAGCCGGCGAACCAGGCTTGGCAGGCGTAACCGTTACATTATATAGCGATATGGGAACACCGTTGGGTTCAACTGTTACTGATGCTGCTGGTAAATATTATTTCTTCAATGTACCGGCCGGTAATTATACCATGGGTTATAGTACCTACCCAACCATAATGGAGTTTACATTGCAAGAGGCTGCTCCCGCTGCTAATGGTAGCGATGTAAGCCGAACCACTGGTCGCACCAATGTATTTACAGTTGTATCTGGTGTAAATAATATTGATGTGGATGCTGGCCTTCGTGCATCATTCATTGGTCGTGTGGGAGATTATGTGTGGGACGACTACGATCAGGATGGCATACAAGATGCTAATGAGCCGGGCGTAGCAGGCATTACCGTGCAACTCATTAATCTAAACACAGGACAGGTAATAGGTGAAGCCGTTACAAAAGGCAATGGCTTCTTCCAATTCTTTACTGTACCAATTGATGTACCACTAAGAGCCATTTTTGCCAATGCCATAGCCAACTTTACCGTAGCCAATCAGGGCAATGGAAGTAACGACAGCAAAGTGGATGCCAGCGGTGTAACCATCAGCAACTTTACGCTGCCATACGCTTCCGGTATTTACAACATTGATGCTGGCTTAATCAGGCCTCCGGGTGCACTGCCTGTAAAAGGTTTGACACTTAGTGCCAGCAAACAACAAGAGCATGTAAACCTTACCTGGAAAACAATATGGGAAGCCAACACACAAACTTGTGTGATAGAAAGAAGTACGAACGGGCAAACCTTTACCCGCATTGCAGAAATGCCAGCTGTGGGAAATAGCAACAATGGCCACCAGTACTATTTCATCGACCGGAATGTACCTGCCGGCAGCTTGTATTACAGAATACGGGTAATGGATAAAGATGACAAGTCGCTTACTTCTAACATAGCAGTGGTGAGTAGCAATATAGCAGTAGCTACAACGGTATACCCCAACCCCGTGCATCAGCAACTGTATGTAAGCTTACCACAAAAAGGACTCTATCAGGTACGCCTGATGAACACTGCCGGACAAACGGTGTACAGCCAAACGGTTGACGGCAGCCAGGGGGGCGCTACACATGCAATTACCCGGAAGCATTGGCCTGCCGGTGTATATCGGTTGGTGATCGCCGACACATCAGGAAAAACAGGAAGCAGTGTCTTCAATGTCATGTTCGATTGATGATTCCTCATCGCCGTCACGCTTACCCCCCAAATTACAAATGGCTGCCCATGCGGGCAGCCATATTGTTGCAGTTAGTGTTGATTGACCCATATATGACCAGCCACAATTCCTGAGTGCTGCACCATTATTAAATTTTTTTCTTTCAGAAATAATTGAAAGTTTAGAATGATTACTGTAGTTTTATGTCATGCAATTAGCAGATGCCAAAAATCAATTTGTAGCCGCCTGGGGAAGCTTCGGCAGCAACTGGGGAATTAACCGAACTATGGCTCAAATTCATGCATACCTATTGGTGAGTACGCAGCCGCAAAGCACCGAAGACATTATGCAACAACTGAGTGTGAGCCGGGGAAATGCCAATATGAACATCCGGGAGCTCATTAATTGGGGGTTGGTAGACAGGGTAGTGGTGCATGGCGAACGCAAGGAATATTTTCAGGCAGAAAAAGATATTTGGAAAGTGGCCCGCATTATTGTCAGGGAACGGAAAAAGCGGGAACTGGAGCCCATGCTCAAGTTTATTGAAAGCCTGCAGCAGGTAAACGAAGGTGGTACCGAAGCCGACATACAGGCATTTCAACAGACCATGGAAGGCATTCGCAAATTTGGCCGCCAAACAGACCAAGCTATGGAAGCCATGCTAAAAGCAGAGGAAAGCTGGCTGGTGAGCACCTTACTCAAGCTGGTGAAGTAAACAAGAAAGGCAAGGAGGGAAACCTCCTTTTTATAGAATTATAAGTTTCAATAATTTCTGAAAATATAAATAATTCAATCATGAAAATGCTGCACAAAATTGACTACTACGGACAGCTGTTGCTCTATGCCATCATAGCTGTGCTCATGCTTTGGAAAATCGATTATTTCTATTCGGCCTATCTGCTGATGGGTGGCTGGCAACTGCTGAGTGTGCTGTTGCATTTGCCCAACCGGTCGTCTTTCATCCTGTCAAAACAGCGGCAATATTATCAGTGGGTTTTACTTGCCATCATCATCATTTTTCTGGCAGGTATCATTTTACCTGTGCTGGTATGGTTTGGCCTCATGTTACTCATGTATGTTTCACCAGTACTCGCAGTTTGGTACACCATCATCACCCGAATAGAATACATGCACAACTATCGCCGCCAGCTCATCCCCACTCACTAACATATCTGTTCACCTTTCAAATTTTTCACTATGTCAGCAATACAATATCAGTTACTCTACGATGCCGATTGCCCGCTTTGTGTATGGTATACCGGCTACTTCAAAAAACATGGCTATTTACAACCCGCAGAAGTAGTACCCATGCAGCAGGCTAACCTGCAACAATTACCGGGCCTTCACCGCCAAAAAATGACCAATGAAATTCCGTTGGTAAATATTGCACAACAGTCTGTGCGTTATGGTACCGATGCTATCATTACAGTTATTGCTAAAAAGCATCCCATCCTGGCTAAAATAGCCTCCTGGAAAGCGTTTCAGCCATTCATTAAAACCTTATACAGCTTCATTTCTTACAACCGGAAAGTAATCACCGGCACCTTGCCTTCTTGTAGCTACATGACTTGTGCACCTGCATTTCATTTACTGTACCGCATGGCTTTTGTTGTGTTGATGCAGCTGCTCATGAGTTCGGTTTTTATATCTGGAATTGTTACAGGTTTTGACATCCCGTTTACCCTGCATGCAGGCTGGTGGATGCTGGCCGTATCTGCTATAATGTGCATCGTTTTTTTCTTGCCACAAAAGCTGCAGCAGTTGTGGATGGAAATATTCGGTCAAATAACCATGTGGTTGTTGTTGACTTCAGTAGGTGGTTGGTTGCTGGGCAATGTGCAGCAGTATTTGCAAAAGCCATGGTTAACAGCAATAGTAGGCACCTTTTACTTTTTACAATTGCTTTGGCCACAAAGCAAACAGCGCTGGCAATATGTACAACTGCAAATCAGCATGTATAAAAATAAATAGCCAATGGTGCATCCATAGTATTTTTAACCCATGAGTGAGAGCAAAAAAACGGTGATCATAGGCGCTTCAGACAACAGCAACAGGTATAGTTATATTGCAGCCAACCGATTGGTGGCGCATGGCCACGAAGTTGTGCCCATTGGTATAAAAAAAGGCAGGGTAGCAGGGCTCGATATCATTACCGAACATCCGGCGCTGGAGGCGGTTGATACCATTACGATGTACATCAATCCACAGCGCCAGCCGGCTTACTACGATTACATATTGAGTTTGCATCCCAAGCGGGTAATTTTTAACCCCGGTACAGAAAACGACGAACTGGAGGAAATGCTGCAACAGCAGGGCATACAAACCATGGAAGCCTGCACCCTCGTTATGCTGAGTACCGGGCAGTTTTAATCAGGTTATTCACTCAATGCATGGGAAATTGTTCATAAAAGCATGACAAACATTGATGCGGGCAAAGGCTGTTCAACAGTAACTTTAAAAAACCCCTTCAAGTATGCGTTGGAGAAAATTCAATGGCGAAACCATTAGCCTTCCCATTAAGCAGGCAGTGGAAGACGCCATCAAAAGAGAAAACGCTTTGGGCAACAAGCTCAAGGTGTGCATTGGTACCGATAGTCAGGTAAAAGGCATCGATACAGAATTTGCCACGGTCATTGTATTTCTGCGGGAACGTAGCGGTGGATTTATGTTCATTCACAATGAAAGAACCACACAAAAATTCAGCATTAAAGAACGCATGTTGGTAGAAGTAGCCAAGAGCATTGAAATTGCTTATGAGCTCTGCGACCTGTTTACCCAATACGAGGTAGATATGGAAGTACATGCCGACATCAACACCAATCCTAGTTTTAAAAGCAACGAAGCACTGCGGGAGGCCATGGGTTATATACTGGGCATGGGCTTTGCTTTCAAAGCCAAACCCGAAGCCTTTGCCAGCAGTAGCTGCGCCAATAAAGTGGTGAATTAAAAAAGCGGGACTGTAGCAATTACAGTCCCGCTTTTCTTTTCGTGCTTTTTTGATTAGTTGTTTACACCGGGTATCAATTTGTAGATGTACACGGTGGCAGCATCGTCTGCATCTATTTTGTATTTATGCAGGGTGGTGGCATCGCCATCGGGAGCTACCAGTACATGAAAAACCTGCATGCCAGGCACACCCCTGTACCCTTTGCTGTATTCAGGATATTGCAGCTTCATTTTTTCTCCTTTAGCTCCTATTTCATGCACCAGCATTCTACGGGTAGTTTTGCTGTCTGTTTTATAGGCAAAAGCAATCACATATTTGTTGCCGCCTGTAAGTTCTAATACAGGCTTTTGAGTATCCTTTACAAACATTCGTTCTACATTGCCAAACCGCTTCATACTGGCTTCCAGCCTGGTTTGTACCTTGCTTGGTGCAGGTATAAATTGTTGAGCCAATGCGGCATTCATGATAAGCCCGGCTATCAGCAAACTAAGCAGCTGTTTCATACTGGAAGACAATTAGTGTAGCACTAGACTAGTGGTTACTTCGAAACAGATTTCAAAATGCCCTGCACATAATCCAGAATTTCTGTTTTGCCACTTTTGTCGTTACTGCTGCTAATGAAAAAAGCAGGCAACGCTTCCCAATTTTCCCGAAGGGCAGCGGCAAATGCTTCCACATTTCGCTGCAGTCCGCCGGGTTTCATTTTATCTGCCTTTGTAAACACAATGGCAAAAGGCAACTGCCATTCACCCATCTGGTTCACAAATTCAAGGTCGATAGCTTGTGGCTCGTGGCGGCTGTCTATCAGTACAAAAGTGGTGAGCAGGTTTTCTCTTTTGCGCAGGTAGTCTTCAATCATTTTGCCCCAGCTCTTGCGGTTCTTTTGGCTCACTTTGGCATAGCCATAGCCGGGCAAATCTACCATGTACCATTCCGCTACCGATTTCGCTGTCGCACTGTTGCGGCTCTTTACCACAAAGTGGTTAATCATTTGTGTTTTGCCCGGTGCGGCCGATGTTTTGGCCAGCCGTTGTTGGCCCGTAAGCATGTTCAGCAAAGAACTTTTGCCCACGTTGCTGCGGCCAATAAAAGCGAACTCTGGCTTATCTCCCGCAGGGCATTGTGCTACTTCGGGTCTGCTAATCAGGTAGCTGGCATTAATGATTTCCATAGTCGGCAAAAATAGCCATTCTGAAGCGGATGGCTCTGGCAACCCTTTTCCTGATTAATTTGCCCACTTATGAGAGTAGTGATACAACGGGTAACCGAAGCCAGCGTAGCGGTGGAGGAAAACGTAACCGGACAAATAGGATTGGGCCTGCTGGTGTTGGTAGGCGTAGAAGATGCCGACACCGCAGAAGACCTGCAATGGATGTGCAACAAAATAGTGAACCTCCGCATTTTTGATGATGCCGGTAAAGTACCCAACCTGTCGGTAAAAGACGTGGATGGCGGCATCTTGCTCATCAGCCAGTTCACCCTGCATGCGGCTACCAAAAAGGGCAACCGGCCTTCGTACATCCGGGCCAGCAAACCCGACTTTGCCAAACCGATGTACGAAAAAATGATAGCGCAACTCAGCACCGAATTGGGCAAGCCCGTGGCCACCGGCATCTTTGGTGCCGATATGAAAGTGCAGCTCCTCAACGACGGCCCGCTGACGATTGTCATTGATTCAAAAAACAAAGAGTGAGTAAAGAAAGAAAGTCCGGAAGTCCGGAAGACGGGAGTCCGTAGTCGGATAGTCGTAGTTTCTCCCCTCTTGGGAGGGGTGGCCTTTAGGCCGGGGTGGGTGATTAGTCCGAAAGTCCGAAAGTCCGAAAGACCGGAGTACGAAGCCTTCCCCCTAACAACCACTAACTATCAACTAACATCTAACATCTATCATCAATATGACCATCGAACAAGCACAGCAGCAAGTAGACCAGTGGATCAAAACCGTGGGTGTCCGCTATTTTAATGAGCTCACCAACCTCGGCATACTCATGGAAGAAGTGGGCGAACTCAGCCGCCTCATGGTGCGTACCTACGGGGAGCAGTCGTTTAAAGAAAGCGACAAAGGCAAGGAGCTGGCCGATGAAATGGCCGATGTATTATGGGTGCTCATTTGCCTGGCCAACCAAACCGGTGTAGATCTTACCACAGCCCTGCAAAAAAACTTCGAAAAGAAAAACATTCGCGACGCCAACCGGCATCAGGAGAACGAAAAGTTGCAGTAAACTTATCCCTTACATTCAGGGCTGAAAACAGCCCATATGACTGCTCCAGCTGCCACCCGTTTCAAAGCCCTCGATGTATTTCGTGGCCTCACCGTTTGCCTCATGATTATTGTAAACACGCCCGGTGATGGCAGTGTTTCTTTTTCGCCTTTGCACCACGCCAAGTGGCACGGATTTACGCCCACCGATTTGGTGCTTCCCAGTTTCCTGTTTGCCGTGGGCAATGCCATGAGTTTTGTAATGCTCAAGTGGAGCAGCATGTCGCAGTCGCAAGTGTTGCTCAAAATAGCCAAGCGAACGTTCCTTATATTTCTGCTGGGCTACCTCATGTATTGGTTTCCGTTTGTGAAGTATCAGGATGGTGCTTATGTTGCTTTTCCTTTTGCTGAAACCCGGGTGTTTGGTGTATTGCAGCGCATTGCCCTTTGCTATGGTGCTGCTGCACTCATGGTGTATTACCTCAAACCCAAAACCATGTATTGGCTCAGTGCAGGCATGTTGCTGTTGTATTGGGGGTTGTGCTATTGGCTGGCACCAGCCGGTGCCGATGCGCTAAGCCTCGAAGGCAATGCAACGGCAGTGCTCGATAAGTGGCTCATTGGCGAAGCCCATATGTACCATGGCGATGGTATTGCCTTCGACCCCGAAGGTTTGCTGAGCACACTGCCAGCTATTGTAAATGTGGTGGCCGGTTTTGCTGCCGGACGATACATTCAGCAACAAAGCCGCAGTTATGAAATGCTGGCCAAACTGCTCATGGCTGGTGCTGTGTTGCTGGCCGCAGCCTATGCATGGAATCTTATTTTTCCCATCAACAAAAAACTGTGGACCAGTTCTTTTGTGCTGCATACCGTTGGCCTCGATTTACTCATTTTATCCGTGGTGATGTATGTGCTCGATTTTGCCGGCCGCAACCGTTGGGCCTACTTCTTCGAAGTGTTTGGCAAAAATCCGTTGTTCATTTACCTGCTCAGCGAAGTCATTGCCATCCTCTTGTGGTTCTTCCATACCGCCGATGGACAGCCCATGTACCAGTGGGTGTACCAAACCTTCTTCGGCTTCATTGGCGGGCCGGTTGGTTCGTTGCTCTTTGCCCTTGCTGTCATGATGGTTTGCTGGCTCACCGGCTATGTGATGGACAAACGCAAGTGGTATGTTCGTGTGTAACGACTTTTTTTTGATGCAATACAAATGTGGGGCTGTCAGCAGTAGTGCATAGCCCGGCTGCAGACCGCCGTCTTACAGGCTCACTGCGTTCGGCCCCGGCCAAAAGCGCCGGGGCTTCGGCCTGCGGCCTCACCTTCCAGCCAGCGCAGCCCTTCGGCAGTGGTAACAATAATCAACATCTTGTATTTATGTAGTTTGCAAGCAATCCGTGCATCTGTGGCAAAAAACTGTCGCAGGCCTCCCGGCCTGTGACGCTTTGTAACTTAAAGTTGAAATGCAACGGGTCAATTATCACCGCCCTTTCAGGGCTCGGCTTATTGTATACTGTTACTATTCCACGGGCTACACCCGTGGCTACAATAGTATCGCCCTTTCAGGGCTAGAGCATCTATTCAACAGAGACCCTAAAATCCGCAAAATCCGTTTTATCCTCCCAATCCGCGTCCAAGAAATCCGTGAATTTGTGGCCATAAAAATATTTCGCCCTTTCAGGGCTCGGCTTGTTGTATGCTGTTACTATTCCACGGGCTACACCCGTGGCTTCAATAGTATCGCCCTTTCAGGGCTTAGGCGGCATTTCAAACCTTAACTCAAAAAATCTGTGATAATCATTCCCATCCGCGTCCCGTCATCCGTGTCCAATTATCCGCATCCCACTCATCTCACCAACACAAGTAACGGCTACTCACAGGACGGGAGGCCTGCGAGAGAATGCACCCAGAAAAATCTGCGATAATCCGTTCCATCCACAAAATCCGCGTCCCATACATCCGTGAATCCGTGGCCAAGATATCTCGCCGCCCTTTCAGGGCTCGGTAGCATACCAAACCATACCAATAAATCCGTGCAAATCCGACCCATCGGCAAAATCCGTGTCCCATTATCCCATCAACCGTGTCCCATTCCATTTCCCCAACGGGGGCTGGTGGCGCTTACCCGCAACCCTTATCTTTGCCACCCGCCAAAAAAAGGGTAATGTTCGCCTTGCTGCTACAGCATTGGCATATTTCCAAATTGGCACATTCGCACATTTTCAAATTCTTCTCATGGCATACGAAGCAAACACATTTCAAAACCTCATTGGCCACGCCAAAGAATACGGATACATTTTTCAGAGCAGCGAAATATATGACGGCCTCAGCGCTGTGTACGACTACGGTCAAAACGGTGCCCAACTCAAAAAGAACATCCGCGACGCCTGGTGGAAAACCATGACCCAGCTCAACGATAACATTGTGGGTATCGACGCGGCCATCTTTATGCACCCCACCACCTGGAAGGCCAGTGGCCACGTGGATAGCTTCAGCGATCCCATGATCGACAACAAAGACAGCAACAAACGCTACCGCGTAGACCACCTGATAGAAGCCCATGCAGAAAAGCTGAAAGCCGAAGGCGATGCGCAAAAAGCGGATGCCTTGATTGCGCAAATGGATCAACTGCTGGCCGCTGATGATTTGGCTGGCGTAAAGCAGCTCATCATCGACAACAACATGAAGTGCTCTGTAAGCGGCACCTGCAACTGGACCGATGTGCGTCAGTTCAACCTCATGTTCAGCACCGAGCTGGGCAGCGTAACCGACGAAGCCAGCACCATTTACCTGCGCCCCGAAACGGCTCAGGGCATCTTCGTGAACTTTCTGAACGTGCAAAAAACCGGCCGCATGAAAATTCCGTTTGGCATAGCCCAAACCGGTAAGGCGTTCCGCAACGAGATTGTTGCCCGTCAGTTCATCTTCCGGATGCGGGAGTTTGAGCAAATGGAAATGCAGTTTTTCATTCGCCCCGGCAGCCAAAAAGAATGGTACGAGCATTGGAAAACCGAACGCCTGAAATGGCACAAGGAAATCATGGGCTTCCCCACTGATCGCCTGCAATACCACGACCACGTGAAGCTGGCTCACTACGCCGACGCAGCAGTTGATATCGAATTTGAATTTCCTTTCGGCTTCAAAGAACTCGAAGGCATCCACAGCCGTACCGATTACGATTTGGGCCGCCACCAGGAGTTCAGCAAAAAGAAGCAGCAATACTTCGATACCGAAATCAACCAGAACTACGTACCGTATGTAATTGAAACATCCGTAGGCCTCGACCGCTTGGTGCTGGCTACGCTGGCCAATGCCTATGCCGAAGAAAAGTGGACGAAGGAAGATGGCAGCGAAGACAGCCGTGTGGTATTGAAAATTCCCGCTAACCTGGCGCCTACCAAACTGGCTGTGTTGCCACTCACTAAAAAAGATGGTCTGCCCGACATTGCCCGTGAACTCATGAATGAATGTCGCCCGGCATTCAACTGTTTCTACGAAGAGAAGGACACCATTGGTAAACGCTACCGCCGCATGGATGCCGTGGGTACGCCGTTCTGTGTTACCATCGACCACCAAACCAAGGAAGACGGCACCGTAACCATTCGCTACCGCGATACCATGACGCAGGAACGCATCCACATGAACGAAGTGAAAGCGAAAGTGCTGGCAGCCATTACGAAGTAGCGCTGGTACAATAGTTGACCAGTTGATTGGTTAATGAGTTGATTAATGAAATAATCGGAATCTACTTGCAAAAAGTAAACGGCCACTGCAAATTGCGGTGGCCGTTTTGCAATTGGCAAAGTCATCCATCCACAAAAGATGCCGTGCTGCAAATTACTAACCACAAGGTTTTTCCGCATTGCGCCAAACTCATTTCCCGTAGGGCAGCCTTATTTAATTCATGTTGCCGACTGACATATATCAGCATTCGCCCATAGCAGTCATTCTAATTTGGCTCTTCCATCAGGGGACGTCGTGTGCCCTGCTAAAAGAGTGTAGCTATGGCCATATCCTTCAACGACATTACCAAACCCGTAGACCTGATGCAGCATGCATCTGGTACCGGTCACCTGCGCAGCCAACGCCCGGTGTATATGGATTTTATGCCACCCTGCAACAGTGCTTGCCCCGCTGGCGAAAACATACAAGCATGGCTCAGCTTTGCACAGGCTGGCGACTTTGAAACGGCATTTCAGAAAATTCTGGAAGACAATCCATTCCCCGGTATCATGGGCCGCATTTGCGTAAAGCCATGCGAAACCGGCTGTAACCGCAACCATGTTGATGAAACCATCAACATACATGCAGTGGAACGCTACATAGCCGATGAAGCACTGGCCCACAAATGGCCGGTGAAATTTGCCACGCCAGTAGCCAGTGGTAAAAAAGTAATGGTAGTAGGTGCAGGCCCCAGTGGTTTGACCGCCGCTTACCATTTGGTTCGCCTCGGCCACCAGGTAGAAGTATTTGAAGCAGGCAATGCAGCCGGCGGTTTAATGGAAATGGGTATTCCTGAATACCGCCTTCCCCGTGAAATTCTGAATGCCGAAATCCAACGCATTTTGGATATGGGAGTCAAGCTGCACCTTAATCATAAAATAACAGATTTGGAAGCCGAGAAAACAGCCGGCGGTTTTGATGCAGTGTACCTCGCTATTGGTGCGCATTTGGGCAAAGCTATCAGCTACACCGGCAAGCCTTCCATTCCAGTTATTCAGGCCATAGATTTTCTCCGCATGTTCAAAGCCAACGATGTACCGGAGCCCGGTAGCAAAGTGGTGATTTATGGCGGTAGCAAAATGGCCATGTATCTCTCCCGTGTGGCTCGCCGCCTGGGTTTGGTACCCGTGATTTTGTATCCCGGAGACCGCAAGATGATGCCTGCTTACGACTTTGAAGCCGATGACGCCATTGCTGAAGGTGTTGAAATTGATTTTCTCCGCAACATAAAAGCAATAGATGGTAACCAGATAACCGTGGAAGTAATGGAAATGCAGAAAGGCAAGCCCGTTGCAACCGGCGAAGAAATGGTAATAGAGGCCGATGGCATCATTTTGGCCATGGGCCAGGAAGTGAACAGTAACCTGTACGCCAACCTCGAAGGAGTGCAGTGTAAGCCCGATGGAGGCATCGTTATCAATGGTGAACGCATGTCTGGTTATGCAGGTGTGTTTGCCGGTGGCGATATGCTGCCCGGCGAACAACGTAGTGCTACCATCGCTATTGGCAATGGTAAAAAAGCTGCCAAATACATAGATGCATTTTTGCGGGGCGAAACTTTCCAAAAGCCGGTAAAGCCACTTACGGCAGGCTATAAGCGCCTGCACATGTGGATGAAAACAGATGCACCACAAAAGGAGCAAGAGAAACTGGCACCACAAATAGCTGTCCGTTCTTTCGACGAAGTGGTAGCTGGCATCAGCACTGCCGAAGCGTTGTACGAAGCGAAGCGTTGCCTTAGTTGTGGCAACTGTTTTGAGTGCGATGGATGCTTTGGCGCCTGCCCCGAAGAAGCCATTATCAAACTGGGAAAAGGCAATCGCTACCAGTTTAACTACGATGCCTGCACCGGCTGCGGTATTTGCTACGAGCAATGCCCTTGCCATGCCATCGAAATGATTCCTGAACCTGTAAACACAAAATAGCAATGGCCAGTAACGAAAAATTAATCGCAACAATTGATGGGAACGAAGCCGCTGCGTATGTGGCTTACAGGGTCAACGAAGTTTGTGCCATTTATCCCATTACGCCCAGCAGTACCATGGCCGAACTGGCCGATGAATGGGCTGCCAAAGGCACCAAAAACATTTGGGGCCATGTGCCCGATGTAATGGAAATGCAAAGTGAAGGTGGCGCTGCCGGTACCGTGCATGGTGCATTGCAGACTGGCTCTCTCACTACCACATTTACAGCATCACAAGGGCTTATGCTCATGCTGCCCAATATGTATAAAATTGCGGGTGAATTAACACCTGCAGTGTTTCATGTAGCAGCCCGTTCGCTGGCTGCACAAGGCTTGTCCATCTTTGGGGATCATCAGGATGTAATGGCAGCCCGTACCACGGGCTTTGCCATGCTCAGTAGTGCATCGGTACAAGAGGCTCACGACTTTGCATTGATAGCACAAGCAGCAACCATGCGGTCCCGCATTCCGTTCATTCACTTTTTTGATGGCTTCCGCACCTCTCACGAAGTGAGCAAGATTGAACTGATTCAGGATGATATCATGCGCAGTATGATACCCGATGATTTGTTGTTTGCGCACCGCAGTCGTGCACTCAATCCAGACAATCCCTTCATTCGTGGTACTGCACAAAACCCTGATGTATACTTCCAGGGCCGCGAAACAGTGAATAATTTTTACACGGCTACTCCCGGTATCGTACATGGAGTGATGCAGGAATTTGCGCAGCATACTGGCCGCCAGTATGAATTGTACCAATACTATGGTGCAGCCGATGCAGACCGGGTGATGATCATTATGGGTAGTGGTGGCGAAACCGCTGCCGAAACAGCAGCAGCACTCAATGCCACCGGCGAAAAAACGGGTGTGTTGCTCATTCGGCTGTATCGTCCGTTCGATATGGATTACTTCATAAAGGCATTACCCGCTACAGTGCAAAGCATTGCTGTACTTGACCGTACCAAAGAACCCGGCGCCAGTGGCGAACCGCTGTTTCAGGATGTATTGGCTTCGCTGGTGCAAGCTTTCCAACAAGGCATGCTTGCTCAACTGCCCCGCCTCATTGGTGGCCGCTATGGTTTGAGTAGTAAAGAGTGGACACCAGCCATGGTAAAAGCCGTGTTTGATGAACTGAAAAAAGTGAAACCTAAAAATCACTTCACCATTGGTATCAATGATGACGTGTCGCATACCAGCCTTAGCTACGATTCATCTTACACACTGGATGAAAGCGGCTGGCGTCAGGCCTTGTTCTTCGGCCTTGGTGCCGATGGTACGGTAGGTGCTAATAAAAACAGCATTAAGATCATTGGTGAAAACACGCCAATGTATGGTCAGGGTTATTTTGTATACGACTCAAAAAAATCGGGTGCCAGAACGGTATCGCATTTGCGCTTCGGAAAAAATCCGATTAAAGCACCTTACCTCGTATCACAGGCCGATTTCATTGCTTGTCACCAGTTCAACTTTACTGAAAAAGTAGAGATGCTGTCATTCGCTAAGCCGGGTGCTATTTTCCTCATCAATAGTCCGTTTAGTAAGGATGAGGTTTGGAATAACTTGCCTGGCAACGTGCAGCAAACCATTATTGATAAGCAGATAAAAGTGTACGTGATTGATGCCACTACCGTAGCCCGTGAAAACGGGATGGGTACCCGCATCAACACCATTATGCAAACCTGCTTTTTTGCATTGGCAGAAGTATTGCCAAAAGAAGAAGCCATTGCAGAAATTAAGCATGCAATTGAAAAAACATACAGCAAAAAAGGCCGGGCTATTGTAGAGAAAAACTTTCAGGCGGTAGATGCTACGTTGGAACACTTGCATAGTGTGGTTATTCCTGCTACTGCTACTGCTGCCACTGCCAGCTTGCAAAGTGTAAGTAGCAACGCACCTGAATTTGTGAAAAATGTAATTGGCCCAATGTTGGCTGGTCATGGTGATGAATTGCCGGTGAGTGCTATCAGCATCGACGGTACATGGCCCAGTGCTACCACACAGTACGAAAAGCGCAACATCAGCGATTTGGTGCCCATTTGGGAACCCGATCTTTGTATACAATGCGGTAACTGTTCATTCGTTTGTCCGCACAGTGTTATCCGGGCCAAATTTTACCACGAAGATTATTTGGCGAAAGCACCCGAAGGTTTCAAGTCTGCACCAATCAATGCACGTGGTTTTCCTGAAACCAAGTACACCCTGGAAGTTTATCTTGAAGATTGTACGGGTTGCACATTATGCGTTGATGCTTGTCCTGCAACTGATCCGAACGACCGCAGCAAGAAAGCCATCAACATGGCCGACAAAGCTCCGATTCTGGAAACAGAGAAAGCAGCCATCGAATACTTCGAAAACATTCCTTGGAATGATCGTTCCCGTATCAACTTCTCCACTGTACATGGAGCACAGTTTCTTGAGCCATTGTTTGAGTTTAGTGGTGCCTGTGCCGGTTGTGGAGAAACACCTTACCTCAAGCTGCTCACCCAATTGTTTGGCGACCGCTTGCTGGTAGCCAATGCTACAGGTTGTTCTTCTATTTACGGTGGTAACCTGCCGACTACACCATGGGCAAAAAACAAAGACGGACAAGGGCCTGCATGGAGCAACTCTTTGTTTGAAGACAACGCTGAATTTGGTTTGGGTATGCGCATTACTGCCGATAAGCAGTTTGAAATGGCACAGACCATGCTGCGGCAATTATCATCTGCTGTAGGCGAAGAATTGGCCAACAGTATTATAGATGCACCGCAAGAAATGGAAAGCGAGGTAGTAGCACAAAGGGTAAGAGTAAAACAGCTGAAGGCCATACTGAGTGAAAAAGAAGATTCGCTATCGCGGCAATTGTTGAGTGTGGCTGATCAATTGGTGCAGCGTAGTGTGTGGCTGGTTGGTGGCGACGGTTGGGCGTATGATATTGGCTACGGTGGTCTAGACCACGTATTGGCCAGCGGACGTAACGTAAACGTGTTGGTGCTGGATACAGAAGTGTATAGCAACACCGGCGGACAAAGTAGTAAGAGTACACCAACAGCGGCTACCGCTAAGTTTGCTGCAGCTGGCAAGCAGGTAGGTAAAAAAGACCTGGCCATGCAAGCCATCAGTTATGGTAATGTGTATGTGGCCCGTGTAGCATTTGGTGCCAATCCGCAGCAAGCATTGCTGGCCATGCGGGAAGCCGAGGCATACGATGGACCATCACTCATTTTGGCATACAGCCACTGTATTGCACATGGCTACGATTTGAAAGATGGCTTGAGTCAGCAGACCAAAGCTGTGCATAGTGGCTATTGGCCATTGCTGCGCTACAACCCTATGTTGCGTCGCAAAAAGCTGAATCCGTTTGTGCTCGATTCGCAACGGCCTTCTATGGCAATGAAAGACTATGCATACAACGAGCTGCGCTATAAAGTGCTGGTAAATTCAAATCCTGAACAAGCTGAACGATTGATGAATTTGGCACAGGAGTTTGTAAACCTTCGTTGGAAAAACTATGAAGAAATGGCCACTAAATCGGCCAGCGACTTTATGCCCATTGCATAAATACAAATAGTATGAATTTCGTTCTTTCACCCTTTTAAAATATCTGGTGCATTACAGGCAGCTAAGCTGTAGTGCACCGGTTACAACGAATATGAATCTCTCTACAAATTATCTGGGCATTAAACTGGAATCGCCGGTGGTGGTTTCGGCTTGTACGTTGAGCGAAGATATCAGCAATGTACTGCGTATGGAAGATGCTGGTGCCGGTGCTGTTGTGATGTTTTCTTTGTTTGAAGAACAGATACGACAAGATGCAGCTCGTTATGATGCTATTTCACAAAGTACCAATAATCTTTTTGCAGAAGCGTCAGATTTTTTCCCAAGCATGGATGATTACCATGTAGGCCCTTATGAGTATTTAGAAAAAATTCGCCAGGCAAAAGCAAGAACATCTTTGCCTATCATTGGCAGCCTCAACGGTATTACCAATGAAGGTTGGATTGAATATGCCAAGCTGATTGAAGAAGCTGGAGCCGATGCATTGGAAGTAAACATCTTTTTCATTCCGGCTGATATTCATTCCACCGGAGCAGATGTTGAGCGGCGTTATATCGACATTGTAAAAGCGATTCGCAAATCGGTACGCATTCCTATTGCGGTGAAACTCAGTCCATACTTCAGTGCTATCGGCAATATGGCTCGTCGCTTGTACGAAGAAGGCGCAAATGGTTTGGTATTATTCAACCGTTTTTACCAACCCGATTTCGATATTCAGCAACTGAAAGTATTGCCCAACCTGCAATACAGCGAAGCCAGCGAAATTCGTTTGCCGCTGTTGTGGCTGGCAATCTTGCATGGTCGTGTGCCGGTATCACTGGCGGCTACCAGTGGCGTAAACAGCGAGATTGAAGTGATTAAATATTTACTCGCTGGTGCCGATGTAGCCATGACGGCTTCTACTTTGTACCGCAACGGTATCGATTACATCACAGTGATGAACCACGGCATACGCAACTGGATGAAGGCAAAAGGTTTTGAAAGTATTCAGGCATTCAAAGGCGTCATGAGTCAGCAAAATATTTCTGACCCCACCGCATATGAAAGGGCCAACTACATCAAAATTTTGGAAAGCAAACGATAACAAACGTGGCAACCATGTCAACGGACGGCTGATTCAGTCGTCCGTTTTTTTATTTTTTTAAGAAGGAGGGGCATGATAGTTACTGATGTTTCTTCGGTTATTTTTAGCAAGCTTAAGATTGTATGCCATGCAAAAAAATACTGTTGCCAATAAGCTGGGATGGATGTTTGTGCTACTGCTGCAAAGCGCTGCATTTACACAGGCCTTTGCACAATCATCACTGCAATTACTCTACGATAAGCCTGCACAAAAATGGACAGAAGCATTGCCTGTAGGCAACGGTCAGTTGGGCGCCATGGTGTTTGGTGGTATCGGGCACGAACTGCTGCAACTGAATGAAGCCACTTTGTGGAGTGGTGGTCCCATCAATCCCAATCCTAATCCTGCATCGGCTTCTTATTTACCCAAAGTAAGAGAAGCGTTGTTTGTAGGAAAATACGAAGAGGCCAACCGCCTGGTAAAAAAGATGCAAGGCCTGTATTCGGAAAGCTATATGCCCATGGGCGATGTGCACATTGAGCAAGACTTGGGCAATGCAACGGTTACCAGTTATCAACGCAGCTTGCAACTTGCAGATGCAATAGCAACCACCGTTTTTACTGCCAATGGAGTGCAGTACAAACGAGAAGTATTTGCATCAGCAGCGCATCGAAATTTGATTGTACGTATAACGGCCAGCAAACAGGGGCAATTGAATGTACGCATCCGTGCATCAAGCTTAATGCGGATACAGCCTGTAGCAATGGCCGCTCAGCAAATGCTGCTCATCAAAGGAAAAGCTCCGGCACACGTTGATCCGAATTATTTCCGCGACAACAAAGAACCAGTGATTCAAAATGATGCCAATGGTTGCAGGGGCATGCGTTTTGGCATGGGCATACAGGCAGCCTTGCAGGATGGTAGCCTGCAGATAGATACCAGCGGTCTGCAAGTAAGCAATGCCACCACACTAACGTTGCACATTTCAGCAGCTACAAGTTTTAATGGCTTTGATAAATGCCCCGATAGTGAAGGAAAAGATGAGTTGGCGCTAATGCAGCAATACCTGAACGTGACAAAAGCCTTGCCTTATGTTCAGTTGCGTAGCAAACACATAGCAGCGTTTCAGCACTACTTCAACAGAGTGACCATGTGGTTGAATGATGAGCAAGATGCCATGGCTCCAGTGCCTACGGATCAGCGATTGGAAGCCTACACAAAAGGTGCCAATGACCCCGGATTGGAAGTGTTGTATTTTCAGTACGGACGATATCTGCTCATCAGCAGTTCGCAAACGCCCAATGTACCGGCCAACCTGCAAGGCATTTGGAACAAAGAGCTGCGGGCACCGTGGAGTTCCAACTATACCACGAACATCAATGTGCAAATGAACTACTGGCCGGCAGAGGCTACGAACCTTGCAGAAATGCACCAACCGTTATTAGGGTTTTTAAACAAGCTGGCTATTACTGGTGCAGCTACTGCGAAGAACTTTTACAACATCAACAGCGGTTGGGTGGTCAATCACAACTCAGATATTTGGGCGCTGAGCAATCCGGTAGGCGATACCGGCAAAGGCGATCCTAAATGGGCCAACTGGGCCATGGGGGCCAACTGGCTCAGCCGGCATGCGTGGGAGCATTATCAGTTTACAGGCAACAAAAAGTTTTTGAAAGACACCGCCTATCCGTTGATGAAAGGCGCTGCACAGTTTACACTGCAATGGTTGATACCCGATGCCAATGGCCGATTGGTAACAGCGCCATCTACTTCGCCGGAAAATGATTACTACTTCGATGGCAGCAAACACACCGGTATGACCATTGCGTCTACCATGGACATGTCCATCATCAAAGATTTGTTTGACAACCTGATTGCTGCGCAACAGGTGTTGCAATCAGACAAAGCATTTATTGATTCTGTGCAACGGGCAAAAGCATTGTTGCATCCTTTTCAAATTGGTAGCAAAGGCCAATTGCAAGAGTGGTACAATGATGTAGAAGATGTAGATCCTCATCATCGTCATGTGTCGCATTTGTATGCATTGCATCCTGCCAATTTGATATCGCCATTACAAACACCAACACTGGCTGCTGCTGCAAAGCAAACTTTGATGATGCGGGGCGATGATGGCACTGGCTGGAGCCTCGCCTGGAAAGTAAATTTTTGGGCACGACTGTTGGATGGCGATCATGCATACAAACTGTACCGCAACCTGATGCGATTGGTACGGGAAGGAGACCCCAACAGCAGAGGTGGTGGCGCTTATCCCAACCTGTTTGATGCGCATCCGCCTTTTCAAATTGATGGCAATTTTGCAGGCACGGCTGGCGTAACAGAAATGCTGCTGCAAAGCCAGCACAACGAATTGCATTTGCTACCGGCATTGCCCACGGCATGGCACAGCGGGCATGTAAGTGGCCTGGTAGGCAGGGGCAATTTTGTAGTGTCGCTTACCTGGCAAAACAACGCTTTGCAAAGAGCCGGTATACAATCCCGCAACGGCGGCGAATGTGTGGTACGCAGTGCTTCGCCACTATTGGTAAATGGCATGGCAGTAGCGGCAGAAAAAACAGCGATTGGTTATGTGATGCGTTTCAACACACAAGCTGGTAAATATTACTTGCTCACAGTAAAGCCTTAATCGGTAAATGGTTTGGGAAAAGTAATTTTCCAAAGACCGCGGATATCGCCTTTCACAAATCCAAGGGCTTTATCTTTTGGATACAGTGAGTCGATGACGGCCAACACTTCGGGTTGCATGCCCATGGCTTTATTGCCGTGGCAATTACCGCAGAGCGGATTCATGATGATGGGTTTGTAAAACACAAATGCAGTTTCTGTTTCTTGTACTACGTTGGTCAGGCTATCGCCTCTGGCTTTTAGCTGCGCAAATATTTGCCATTGCTTGCTGTCTACACTGTCTAATGCATTTGCCGGATTCCGAAATCGTTCCGCCACTCTTTGAATCGTAATGCCATCCTTGGCCAGCGATGAGGTGATGGGTGATGCCTGCACGTTACAAAACCGAACGGCCCCTGCAATGCCTTTGGTTTCCATGGCATGTAACAACGATTTGCGAAGTGTATCAAACGTAGCAGTAGCAATGCTATCGCCACGTTGCAAGTATAGCTGCTGTTCTGCTATGGGTGATTCTTCAATGCAACTTTGGTAGCCTATGGCTGCAAACAACAATGCGATGATGGCCCATTTTTTCATGAGGAGATGTGTCAAATGGTTGATGGGTCAATTTATAAAAAGAAAAGACTTACTGAAACAGCGTCCGTTTTTCGTAGTATGGAGTTTCAGGATCACTCACGGTTTCTTTTTGCAACCAATAGGCTTGTGTAACTATCTGGCCGGTTTGTGTCTTTAACAAGCGACCAAACACCGCATTCACGGCGTTGAATTTTACATCGGTTACGCCAATGGTAAACAAGCTGGGTGCAGGCGGTGCTTCTACTGCAGGAGCTACTTCGCCTTCGGCAGGTGGTGCCGCAGGTTTGGCTGCTTTTGGTGGTGCTGCTGCAGCAATCACCACTTCGTATCCGTTATGCTCCAGCAATGGCTTCAAAAAGTCGACTCTGTCTTGCGACACATTGGTTTCCACCACGGCGCATTTCACACCGTTCAGGTCTTCAAATGGATGGTTTTTATTGATAGCCATATTTATTATTTAATTTTTGTTTTTGGTTTTTCGTTCTTCAGGTGAGGGCTCATTTACTGAATGTAAGCCAGTTAATTTTTCTGAATCACCATGCATAAAGAACTACAAACCAAAAACGACAAACTCAAAATACTTTAAGAAACCAGTTGATAAATATAATCGTAGGCGCCACTGTACAAGCCCGTTATTAAAATACCAACGATGCAAATGATCAAAGCAATTTTGGGTGATAAGGGCGTGTTGATTTTTTCCAACGGTGCAGCATTGTGATCCATGAACATCGCTTTTACCACCCGCAGGTAGTAGTACAAAGAAATGATCATGTTGAGTGCAGCAATGGTAATGAGCAACCAGTTGCCTTTGGCAGCACCGGCCAGTATCAAAAAGAATTTACCAAAGAAACCAGCAGTGGGTGGAATACCTGCCAGTGAAAACAACGCAATGGCTAAGGTCCAGGCCAGCAACGGGTTGGTTTGATAAAAGCCCTTGTAATCATCCATTTTTTCTTTGCCGTAGGCGCTGCTCACCAGCGACACCACGCCAAACGCAGCCAGATTGCTGAAGATGTAAATGAGTACAAAAAAGATCAACGATGTACTGCTGGCAACACTTTGTCCGCTGATGCCCACCAGTATAAAACCTACCTGTGCAATGGAAGAAAAAGCGAGGAAGCGTTTCATGTTTTGCTGACGCATGGCAAACAGGTTGCCAATGAGCATGGTAGCTACTGCGAGGATGTACAGCATGTAGTACCAGGTGTCGCCCATGCTGCGGAATACGCTGTACAATACGGTGATGAACACAAACAAAATGGCCCCTTTCGAAATTACACTCAGGTAAGAGGTAACGGGTATAGGTGCACCTTCATACACATCGGCCGTCCACAGGTGGAAGGGTACCGCAGAAATTTTGAAACCAAAACCTGCGAGTATCATTACAAAAGCGAGTATTTCCAACGGGCTGCCGGAGATGGCGGCTGCAATAGCAGAATAGCTTACACTACCTACAATGCCGTACATCCATGAAATACCCATCAGCAATAGTGCAGAAGAAAATGCTGATGACACAATCATTTTAAAAGCAGCTTCACTTGATTGTTTTTTGTGCAAATCGAAGTTGACCATGGCAGCCAGTGGAATGGTACTGAGTTCTAAACCGAGGTAAAACATGAGCAGGTTGGCACTCGACAGCATGAAGAACATGCCCAGCAAAGTGCTGATGAGCAACAGGTAAAATTCCATGGCATGCTTGTGGGCCTTCAACCACTGATAACTCTGCAATGAGATGATGAGGGTGCCGAGTGTCAGGATGTTTTTTTCCAGCCGGATTAAGTCGGTGGTATGAAACATGTTGCCGAAAATCATGCCGGTATCCTTCACCAAAAAGCCCATGGCCAGTGTGGCAATCAATACCACATTCACCATGTTCATTACTGTTTCATTTTTCAAACGGGCATTGCCCAGTTTCAAAAAAAGCAACCCAAAAATGATGAGGATGAGCATCAGCTCAGAACGCATCAAAAGGAAAAAATCTTGTACCATATGAAAAACCCCCTAAATCCCCCTAAAGGGGGACTTTACCATTTATTGAATGAGTTAAAAATTTCATAGTTGAGTGATGTACTGTTGATGAAGTGAGTGACACAACTTGGATGCCATATTTGATGTCGCTGGTATCATAGTTATATACACTTGTACTTTTCTCCCTTTAGGGGGATAGGGGGGTTATTTTCCCCATAATTGCTTCTGTACCGGGTGTGATGAGGTGATTGATGAGGAAAGGTGTGATACCAATAACCAGTATGGCTGCAACGAGTATGATAGCTGCTGTTTTTTCATTCCAACGGGCATCTTTAAACTCGAAATAAGCTTCATGTTCTACCGGCCCCATAATGACTTTGCCAATGGCCCGCAAAATGTACACGGCTGTAACAACAATGGATGCGGTAGCGGCAATGGTAGCCACTCTGTGCAGGGTGCCGCCATTTTCCCAACTACCTATAAACACCATCATTTCGGCCACAAAACCACTGAAGCCCGGTAGACCCAAAGAAGTGAGACCGGCGATCATAAATACAGTTGAGATAAAGGGAATGGTTTTGAGTAAGCCCCCCATTTTATCTACCATGCGGGTGTGGGTGCGTTCGTACACCATACCAATCACGGCGAAGAAAAGTGCCGTCATCAAACCATGCGATACCATTTGAATAACTGCACCGGCAATGGCCGTTTTGGTGAGCATGCCAATGCCAAACAACACGAAGCCGGTATGGCTAACGGATGAGTAAGCGTTGATGTATTTCAAATCGGTTTGCATCATGGTAGCGAAGGAGCCGTACAAAATGGCAATGGCCGACAACACGATGATGTAAGGAGAGTAATAATGTGCCGCTTCGGGCATGATAGTAGTGGCCACCCGCAGAATGCCGTAGCCGCCGAGCTTCATGCTGATGCCTGCCAAAAACATACTTGCTGCAGTGGGTGCACTACTGTGACCATCGGGCACCCAGGTATGAAACGGAAACAACGCCGTAAATACACCGAAGCCAATGAAGGCAAAAGGAAAGAAGAATTTTTGTTGCTCTACACTCAGCGGATTGGCGGCCAACTCACTCATGTTGAAGCTGAGGTTGCCACTCGCATTGTTGAAATACAAACCGGCTAAACCTATAAACACCAATGCCGATGCACCCATGAGCATGAGTACGAGTTTGGTAGCACTGTATTCTTTTTTGCCACTGCCCCAAATGCCGATGAGCAAAAACTTGGGCACCACCGCCAGTTCTAAAAAGAAGAACATGGTAAATACATCGGTAGAAATAAAGTAGCCATAAGCACCAGCACTCAAAAGCATGAGTAAGAAGAAAAACTCACGGCTCATCTTTTCCATGTTCCAGCTGATGAGCACACCTGCCAGTACTACGATGGCTGTGAGCATAATCATAGCAATGGAAATACCATCGACACCTACGCTGTGGTAAATGTGCAGTGGTTTGTACCAGGCGTAGCTGCTTTCAAACGCCATTGAGCCACTCATGCTCGATGCAGGATCTTGCATAAATACATAGAGCAGTACACACGATAGCAACAGCTGCAGTGTGGCACCAATAGCAGCAATGCTGCGTACCTGCTTCAGTTGGCTGAAGGGCAGTATGGCCAGTGCCGATACAACAGGTAGTACAATAAGCCAGTTAAGATTCATACCATCAATATTTTAATGCCACAGGTAAATAAAAATGAAAGCCAACAACAAGGCGCCGGCAAAGAAGTACATAGCGTATTGCTGCACTTTACCGCTTTGCCATCCTTTAATCATAAACGATACGTCATCGGTAGCACTGGCAACAGTGTTTACAGTGCCATCAACAATGTTTTTATCGGTCCATGCGGCAGGCTTGCCAATGAAGCGGAAAATGATTTTATGGGTAATGAACAGGTAGAGTTCATCAATGTAAAACTTGCGATAGGCAGCATGATACAAACCGCCCATAGTATTTGCAAGGCTTGCTGGTTTATCATTTGCTTTTTGATACAGCACATACGCAACGCCAATGCCAATAATCACCATGGCTACAGGTGCAATAGAGAACATCAGGTGCAGGTGCGTGTCAAACCCTTTGCCATTGCTGCTTACGTATTGCGCAAAAGGAATGAAGCCGGTTACAATCGTCAGCAGTGACAATACAATCAGCGGCAGCTTCATACTCATTGGGCCTTCGCCATGATGTGCATCGTAGTGTTTTTCTTTTTGCCAGAAAATCATGAAGTACAAACGGAACATGTAGAAGGCAGTAAGGCCTGCGGTAAACAAGGCAATAAAGTAGATGGCTTTGTTGCCTTCGTAAGCAGCCAGCAATATTTCTTCTTTACTAAAGAAACCACTCAATGGTGGTACACCCGCAATGGCCAGGCAAGCCAGCAGAAATGTGGCATGTGTAACGGGCATGTGTTTACGCAAACCGCCCATGTCCAACATATCGTTGCTGTGTACATAATGTATTACGGCACCAGCACCAAGGAACAACAATGATTTAAAGAAGGCGTGGGTAA
>JADLHL010000074.1 GCA_020848815.1 Chitinophagaceae bacterium
CTGCTCATTCTTTCCTTTCAGCATGGGCACAAATCGAAACACATCGTATAGCTCTTCTATCAAGCGACCGTCGGCTTTTTTAATGATGCGCTTCATGCGTTGGGCTTCGCCTTCGTCTACCGGTATCACCAGCATGCCTTCGGGCTTTAGCTGATCGAGCAGGGCTTGCGGTACAAAGGGGGCAGCTGCTGTTACCAACACTTTATCGAAAGGGGCATACTCGGGTAAACCCTTAAATCCATCACCATAAAAAAAGTACAGCTTGCGGTGCCGCTCAGCAAACGGATACGACTTCTGCACTTTGTCGTACAGCTTTTGCTGCCGTTCAATGGTGAATACTTCGGCACCCATTTCAGCCAATACCGATGCCTGATAAGCACTACCTGTACCAATCTCTAATACCCGTTCGCCGGGTGTAATATTGAGCAGTTCACTCTGGTAAGCCACAGTGTAAGGCTGGCTGATGGTTTGTCCTTCACCAATGGGAAAGGCCCGGTCTTCGTAGGCTATTTTATCCAATGCCGGGTCTAAAAAGAAATGCCGGGGAATATTGCGCATGGCTTCCAACACCAGCGGATCGCTGATGCCTTTTTCCGCCAAACTATCAATGAGTTGTTTGCGCAGCCCTTTGGTTCTGTAATCGTCGGTATGCAATGATAAAATGCTTGTGCTCATAAAGATACAGCCCGCAAGATGCAGCATTCCGGTTAATCTGTGCAGCTCTTCGCAACACTCATTTCCCACGATTGTTGAAAGAAAGCCATTGGCCGTTTCGGACAATAAAAAAGCCGGTGATGCCACTGCACTCACCGGCTTCCTGATATCGTTGTTCAACAACTTTTACAAATTCATATCCTTGATAATCGCTTCAATACGGCTCATCAAACCAGCCTGTACTGTTTTGTAATTGGCGGCATTGTCCAGCGGCGCATTTACACTAAAGTAAAACTTGATTTTGGGCTCCGTACCGCTGGGGCGGGCACTTACCTTGCTGCCATCGGCCAGCACAAATTGCAGCACGTTGCTCTTGGTGAGTGCAATGGGGAAGGTATCGCCGGCAGGCAGGTTGGTGCCTTGCTGCAGCTGGTAATCGAGCAGTTGCGCCACAGCTACGCCACCCAGTTGTGCCGGCGGATTGTTGCGGTAGCTTTCCATCATTTCCGCAATTTCCTTCTGGCCATTCATGCCTTTTTTGGTAATGGAAATGAGGTGCTCCTGATAGCAACCGTATTGTACATACAGGTCAACCAGTTTTTCAAACAGGCTGCGACCTTTGTCTTTTTCATAAGCAGCCATTTCGCACAGCAGGGCCACGGCACTCACCGCATCCTTGTCACGAATCTGGTCGCCAATCATCAGGCCATAGCTTTCTTCACCACCTACGATGTAGTTTTCTTTGCCGGTCTTTTCCCGAATCATTTCGCTGATGTATTTAAAGCCGGTCAATACATCGTAGCAAGCCACACCACTTTGCTCGGCAATGCGGTTGATCATGTCGGTGGTTACAATGGTTTTGATCACCATATCGTTGGGCTGTGCAATGCCCTTCGCCTTGCGGGCTTCAATCATGTAATTGAAAGCCAGCACCGCCGTTTGGTTACCATTCATCAGCACCCAGTTGCCGTCGGTGTCTTTAATGCCAATGCCCACACGGTCTGCATCGGGGTCGGTACCCAGCAGAATGTCGGCATCAATTTGCCTGGCCTTGTCCAGGCCAATGCTCATCGCATCTTTCTCTTCGGGGTTGGGGCTGTGCACCGTCGGAAAGTTGCCGTCGGGAGTAGCTTGTTCTTCTACCACAGTTACGTTGGTAAAACCAAAACGCTTGAGCACCCGGGGCACCAGCTGAATGCCACTGCCATGAATGCTGGTGTACACAATCTTCAAATCGTGCTGGCGTTCGCAGGCATCGGGGTAAATGCTCAGGCTCTTCACCATTTCGGTGTAAGCCGCATCCAACTCCTCACCTATCAAAGTGATGTTGGCTTCGCCGCCAGTCCATTTCACATCGTCAACGGAAAGAATTTTATCTACCTCGGTAATCACGTTTTTATCGTGTGGTGGCACCAGTTGTGCACCATCTTCCCAATAGGCTTTGTAGCCGTTGTACTCTTTGGGGTTGTGGCTGGCCGTGCATACCACGCCGCCCTTGCAGCCGAGGTGACGAATGGCAAAACTCAGTTCCGGTGTTGGCCGCAGGCTTTCAAACAGGTACACTTTAATGCCGTTGGCGCCCATTACATTGGCCACAGTTTCAGCAAAAAAACGACTGTTGTTGCGGCTGTCATGAGCAATGGCCACGCTGATGCCTTCGCCAAAACTTTGCTTCAGGTAGTTGGCATAGCCTTGTGTGGCCATACCCACCGTGTATTTATTCATGCGGTTGGTACCAATGCCCATAACGCCACGGAGGCCGCCTGTACCAAACTCCAGGTTTTTGTAAAATCCTTCTACCAAATCATCGGGATTGTTGGCCAGTGCATCGGTAATGTAGGCCTTGGTGTCTGCGTCAAAATTGCCCGCCAGCCAGCTGTCTACTTTGGCTTTAATTGCTGCGTCCATATATCGTTGTTTGTGGTTTGAATATTTCTTCCGAAAGGTGGGTCATGCCAGCATTTGCCTCCTTTCAAAGAGCGGCTAAGATATTCGGAAATTACTTCCATTTCACAAACCTTGATCATCTGCTTCGCAGGCAGTAGCGTAAGTTTGTGTTATGTCTTTTCGTTTACCAGCCCCCCTGCTACTATTGAGCCAAGTTGTGTGTCCCGATAGCTATCGGGACACTTGTACCCCATACCGCTACTCAGCACTACTGTTGCTTTGCCTCATCAGCATGGGCAGCAGTGCCCAAACCCGCACCGATAGCCTGCCGTTGGAAGTGATACGCCATGCCAGCCTCGATACCATTTACACCAGTGTACCCGATACCGCCGCATACGTGGCATTGCCCAATAAAAAAAGAGTGTATACCGTTGCCGGCCTACATGGCGGTTTATACGGCGGCACTTTGCTATTGCTTAACGAAGCCTGGTACAAAGACTACCCCAAAACCAGTTTTCAAACCTTCAACGATAGCAAAGAATGGCAGCAGGTAGACAAAGTAGGCCACGCCTGGAGTGCCTACCAGCTTAGCCGGGCCAGCATGGCCAGCTGGAAATGGGCCGGTCTCAACCGCAACCAACAAGTTTGGCTGGGCGGCATGAGTGGTTTTGCCTTTCAAACCGTGATAGAAGTGCTGGATGCCCACAGTGCCGAATGGGGCTGGAGCTGGAGCGATATTGCCGCCAATACCGTGGGCAGTGGCCTGCTCATTGGCCAAGAGCTGGCCTGGGCCGAACAGCGCATCAGTTTCAAGTTTTCGTTTCACAAAATGAACTACTCACAAGGCATGCTGGAGCAGCGGGCCAACAATCTGTTTGGCAGCAGCCTGCCCGAACGCATGCTCAAAGATTACAACGGACAAACCTACTGGCTCAGCGCCAACCTGAAATCGTTTTTCAAACAAAGCAACCTGCCGCCGTGGCTCAACATTGCGGTAGGCTATGGCGCCGGCGGCATGCTGGGCGGCTTCAGCAATACCTGGACCGATGGCAACAATACTTTTACCCGCAACGATATACAACGGGTACGGGAATTTTACCTGTCACCAGATATTGATTTCACCCGCATCCGCACCCGCAGCAAATTGTTGAAAAGCGTTTTTTTCTGCCTCAATGCCTTTAAACTGCCCGCTCCTACGTTGGTGCTAAGCAATGGCAAAATGCGGCTGCATGGATTGTATTTTTAAGTTTTCTTCTGGCAATAGAAAAGGGGGTAAAACCCCTGATATACAAAGTGGCGTCCCATCATCCACGGGTTAAAACCCGTGGCTATAAAACCGTAGGTCGAAATGAATTTTACTACGGGCTTCACCCGTGGCTGATTATAGCACGCCCTTTCACGGTTTTCCCAAAATGTATCTCACGTGAATCTATCTGTGCAGATCCGAACCATCCTTGAAATCCGCGTCCCTTTTTTTTCGTGAATCTGTGGCAAAAATTAGTCCGTGAAAATCTGCTTCAATCCTTCAAATCCGCGTCCCTTTATCCATCCACCTCAATACCGTTATTTTTGCGGCGCATGCACATTCCTTTACAAGCGTACGAAGCCAGCATTTTCGAAAAAATTTCCTCCCGGGCACAGCATCTTGGTATTCAGGCCTGGGTGATTGGTGGGTTTGTTCGGGATAAAATATTGCAACGCCCCACCAAAGACGCAGATATTGTATGCACCGGTGATGGCATTGCTCTGGCACATGCTGTGGCCGATTTGTTTAAGCCCCGCCCACATGTCAGCTTCTTCAAGAATTTTGGCACCGCTCACATCCGCATTGCCGATTTCGACATTGAGTTTGTAGGGGCCCGCAAAGAAAGCTACAGCCGCGACAGCCGCAAACCAGCAGTTGAGCCCGGCACCATTGAAGACGACCAGCTGCGCCGCGACTTCACCATCAATGCGCTGGCCATCAGCCTCAATGCTAAAGATTACGGTTCACTGGTTGATCCTTTTGGCGGCATTCAACACCTGCAGGAAAAATGCATCATCACGCCACAGGATCCCATCCAAACCTTCAGCGACGATCCGCTGCGCATGATGCGGGCCATCCGCTTTGCCAGTCAGCTGCAGTTTACCATACACGAAACCACGCTGGCGGCCATTAAAACCGATGCCCACCGCATTGGCATAGTTTCAAAAGAACGGATTGTGGACGAACTCAATAAAATTATCCTCAGCAGCAAGCCGTCAGTAGGCTTCAAGTTGCTGTATGATACCGGTTTGCTCAAACTCATTTTTCCGCAAATGGTGGCGCTGGCCGGAGCCCAATACCTCGACGGGCACGGGCACAAAGACAATTTTTACCATACCCTGCAAGTGCTCGACAACATTAGCGAAAACACCCGTGACCTGTGGTTGCGCTGGGCGGCCATTTTGCACGACATAGGCAAACCTGCCACTAAGCGGTTTGAAGAAGGCCACGGCTGGACCTTTCACGGGCACGAAGTAGTGGGCGGACGCATGGTGCCCAAAATTTTTGCGCAGCTCAAACTGCCCCTCAACGAGAAAATGAAATATGTGAAGTTGCTGGTAGAACTTCACCTGCGGCCCATTTCGCTTACCAAAGAAAATATTACAGACAGTGCCATTCGCCGATTGCTGTTTGATGCCGGCGAACACTTCGACGACCTGATGACGTTGTGCGAAGCAGACATCACTTCTAAAAACAAGCAGAAGGTAAAACGCTACCTCAGCAATTTTGAAATGGTGCGGCAGCGCTGCGTAGAAGTAGAGGAGAACGACCGCATCCGCAACTGGCAGCCCCCCATTGATGGCGAAACCATCATGCAATATTTTGGCATTGGCCCCAGCCGCGAAGTGGGCATTATCAAAAATGCGATTAAAGATGCCATCCTCGACGGCATCATCCCCAACACGCTGGAAGCCGCAACAGCACTGATGTTGGAGCAGGCGCAACAATTAAACCTTACCCCCGTTCGGTAAAAAGTATTTTCTTTGCCGCACATTAAAACGCAGGCCCACACGGGCCAACTATTGTAGCCATGGCAGTATTGAAATTCAGGGTGTACCTCGAAGAAGACGAAAGCATTTACCGCGATATTGTGATCAAGCATACACAGTATTTCATCGATTTGCACAAGACCATTCTTCAGGCCTACGAATTCGACAACAAGCATCAGGCTACATTTTACCGCAGCAACGACAACTGGTTGCGTGGCCGCGAAATCACCCTCGAGCAATACGACAAAACGTATCAGGCACCGCCCATGCTGATGGAAGAAACAACGATTGCCTCAGAAATCCGCGATACCAATCAGAAGTTTATTTATGTGTACGATTTCAACAAGAACTGGGTGTTTCTGGTAGAGCTCATCAATGTGTCGAAAGAAGAAAGCAGCAAGATTGCTTACCCATCAATAAGCCGCAAAGAAGGTGTGGGCCCACTACAGTATGGCACCCGTGGTTTGCTGGGCCCGAAGTTTGCCGAAATGGAAGAGAAATATGACCTGCAGGGCAATGAAGAAGGATTTGGCGAAGAAGGCGACAGCGACACTGCCAGCAGCGATGAAGAATCTTTCAGCGATGATACCGGCAACAGCGAAGACTTTTAATCTTGTTTACGCATGGCCGGTCAGCAGCACTTACTGGTAGCCGTAGCCGGGCCAACAGCTGTTGGCAAAACGGCCGTGGCCATTGCATTAGCTCAACATTTTCATACTGAAATCATCTCCTTCGATAGCAGGCAATGCTATCGGGAAATGAACATTGGCGTAGCCCGGCCTTCAGTAGATGAACTGGCTGCAGTGCCGCATCATTTCATTGCCAGCCACAGCATACATGAGCCGGTAGATGCTGCACAGTATGAGCAATGGGCCTTGCAAAAATTAGATACACTTTTTCAGCAATACAAGGTAGTTATAGCTGTTGGCGGCACAGGTTTGTACCTCAAAGCATTAACCGAAGGACTGGATGCAATGCCTGATATTCCGGTAGCTACCCGGGAGCAAATTCGGGAAGCGTATGCAGCACATGGCCTGGAGTGGTTGCAGCAAACCTTGCAGCAAGAAGATCCATTGTTTGCCGCCAGTGGCGAAATGCAAAACCCGCACCGCATGCTGCGGGCTTTAGAAGTGATTC
>JADLHL010000075.1 GCA_020848815.1 Chitinophagaceae bacterium
TCTGCTTTGATGCGGTAATCGCCGGGGCGAATGGTGAACTTATGCGTAATGCTGGTATTGGTGGCACTGCTGGCAGTAAATGCAACCGTTTTGCTGCTGTCGGCATTGTTACTTACAGCTACCTGACCAAAATAAAGCTTGTTGCTTTCAGTAGACTGACCGGGCAAAGTATTGATGGCGTAGCCAAAAGACTCATCAGCAGTGCCGCCCATTTGTACAGGCTTGCCATTGGGTCCGGCAAACTTTTTGAGTTCAACGGCACGTACCCAACCGCCCTTGCTGCTAAAGCTGGCTTTGATAACATCGTTTTCTACCACTACCAAACTATCTCTGTTGCCGGCTGCAGCAAAAGCACCTGCGGAAACGGAATCCCTCATTTGTGCCATGCGAACGCTGTCGGCTTTCCACTGAGCGGTATCTACTTTGGGCTTCAGCGCAGCAATGCTGTCTTCCTGCCGTTTTTTAAGTTCTGTGACCGCCTGCTGATTGCTGCTGACATACCAGAAGTAGCCCATGAACAACACCGCCAGTAATGCAAACCCGATGACGGTATTCCGATCAAATCCCATATTCGTTTATTAAAATGAGCGGCAAAGGTAACGGCTGACACCCACATAATGATGACCACCCAAACCTTAACCTTTGGTAAAAAGAAAACCGGCCGAAGCCGGTTGTAATTGCTGTAAAAGTTTACTCAACAGTTTATGCTTCCTGTTTTTTGGAGGCTGCGGGGCGGTTGGCCTTGGTTTCGCTAAACTCTTTGGCGGCAGCCACAAAGCTTACAAACAAGGGGGCAGGTGCTTCCACCGTACTTTTTAGTTCGGGGTGATACTGAACCCCGATAAAGAACGGATGCCCCGGCAGCTCCACCACTTCTACCAGTCCGGTTTCGGGGTTGAGGCCACTCAGCGACATTCCTTTTTGCTCAAAAGCTTCGGCGTATGCACTGTTGAACTCCCAACGGTGGCGATGCCTTTCACTTATCATTTCTTTGCCATCATAAATTTTGGAAGCCAAAGAACCTGCTTTAAGCTGGCAGGGGTAAGCGCCAAGCCGCATGGTGCCGCCCATGGCTTTTATTTTCTTTTGCTCCTCCATCATGTCTATTACAGGGTCGGTGGTGGCAGGCATCATTTCGGTGCTATGCGCATTGGCAAGTCCGAGTACGTGGCGGGCAAATTCTATCACGGCCATTTGCATACCGAGGCATATGCCAAAGAAGGGCAAACCACATTCACGGGCATATTGTATAGCTGTGATTTTACCTTCGATGCCCCGCAAACCAAAGCCCGGTGCCACCAGCAATCCATCGAGATGGCCCAGCTTTTCTGCAGCATTGGTTTCGGTCAGGTGTTCGCTGTGGATATTCACCACATTTACCTTGCACTCATTCATAGCGCCGGCGTGTACAAATGCTTCCAATATTGATTTGTATGCATCCTGCAGCTCTACATATTTGCCAATCAGCCCAATGCTTACACTGGCTTTGGGATATTTCAGTTTATCGAGAAACTCTTTCCAGCGGCCCAGTTCGGGCTCTTTGTACTCGGTGATTTGCAGTTTTTTCAAACAGATCAAATCCAGTTTTTCCCGCATCATGGCCAACGGCACTTCGTAAATGGTGGGGGCATCGGCAGCTTCAATGACGGCTTCCGTTTTTACATTACAAAACAGGGCAATTTTGCGGCGCAGTTCAAAGTTCAACGGCTTTTCGGTACGGCAAACAATGATATCCGGATGCACACCTTCCTGACTTAGCAGACGTACGCTGTGCTGTGTAGGTTTGGTTTTCAACTCCTTGGCAGCCCGTAGGTATGGAATGAGCGTAAGGTGAACTACCAGACAATCTTCTTCGGGCAGCTCCCATTGCAGTTGGCGAACGGCTTCAATAAACGGCAGGCTCTCAATATCGCCCACGGTGCCACCTATTTCAGTAATTACAATATCGTATTCGCCTTTTTGCCCCAGCAGCAGCATGCGGCGTTTTATTTCGTCGGTTATGTGTGGTACTACCTGTACGGTTTTACCCAAATAATCGCCGGCACGTTCTTTATTAATTACCGTTTGGTAAATACGGCCTGTGGTTACGTTGTTGGCCTGGCTGGTAGGAATATTGAGGAAACGTTCGTAGTGGCCAAGGTCAAGATCGGTTTCGGCACCATCGTCGGTTACAAAGCACTCGCCATGCTCGTAAGGGTTGAGTGTGCCCGGATCTACGTTGATGTAGGGGTCAAATTTTTGGATGGTTGCCCGTAAGCCACGTGCCTGCAGCAATTTGGCCAAACTGGCAGCAATAATGCCTTTACCAAGAGAGGAGGTTACGCCTCCCGTTACAAAGATGTACTTCGCCATAAAAAAATATTGCCCATCACCTGTTGGTACATTTTTGCAAAAAAGAATGTGCCGCGAAGTGTGGGGTTCGCTAATAATGATTTCAAACTTGACCCGGGGGAAATATTAGAGGTCGTGCAAACATACACGATAAACCTGCTGGTACAAAATGACGAAACAGCCACTACCCTTTTGATGTGTGAAAAATGTGTGTTGAACCATTTGAATAGTTGCGAAGAATAACGCAATGCCATTTTCAGGGTGAAAAAATTCTGTTGACTACGGTTATTCCAAACAATTATAGCCGGGTGGCTGTATTGTGCATCTAAAACGTTTACTAATGAAATATCTCCTACTGAGTGGCGCCTTGTTTTTTGCCGCCCTGGTGCAACAAGTGTTTATGCCGAAGGAAGAAAGTCCGCAAGCCATACTCGACCGGGTGGCGGCTTCGGTGGTTTGCTGTGGCCCCGATGAACCGATCCAAAATACAGATGCCCGTTTTATGGCCATGGTAAATGACCCGGGATTTGCCGGCCTGCACCAAAGCCCCGCAGCTTTTACCTACGAAAATGCGTTGGGTGGCATGATTGAATTTGGCACCGCCGATGGCAAAGCTGCCCAGGCGTACGCCATTGATGCCAAAGTAAAAACCAATAAATACCTGATTGTAATTCAGGAATGGTGGGGGCTCAATGACCATATTAAAAAAGAAGCAGACAAATATTACACCGCATTGGATGGTAAGGTAAATGTATTGGCCGTAGACCTCTACGATGGTAAAATTGCTGCTACTCCAGACAGTGCCATGAAACTCATTCGGGCTGCGCTGAGCAATACCCGCAAAGAAGCCATTATCAAAGGAGCACTGGATTTTGCCGGGCCTGCTGCAGAAGTGTACAGCGTAGGCTGGTGCTTTGGTGGCATGATGAGTTTGCAAACAGCCATCATGGCGGGCAACAACATGAAAGCCTGCATTATGTACTACGGCACACCAGAAAAAGACAAAGCCAAGCTGGCTAATATTCAGTGTCCTGTGTTAGGCATTTTTGGCACACAAGACAAAAGCATTCCCAATGAAACAGTGGATGCATTTGCCAGCAACATGAAAGAAGCCGGCAAAAACTTTAGCCTGCTGCGCTACGATGCGGTGCATGCATTTGCCAACCCCAGCAACCCCGGCTACAACAAAACTTTTGGTGATGAAGCCTTCAGCAAAAGCATTGCCTTTTTGAAAAGCAATATGTAACGGACACGTATGTACGAAAAGCGGCGAACAAATGTTGTTCGCCGCTTTTTTATGTTCAAATGATAAAATCTTACCGTGTTGTAATCAATACTTGAAATGAATGGAATGATTTTCAGATTGTTCCATCCTACATTTTACACAATCAGGTTCTATCAGCAGCATTGTTACTTTCTTTTTCTTGAAAAAAAGAAAGTAACCAAAGAATCCCGATAGCTATCGGGATCAAGGCAAACCCGACGCCTCCGGCCGTTTTGCCCGGCCATCGCCTCCCCCTGTGGTATACATCTAATTAAATCATTACTTCCATCAATCTTAGAAGATTAAAGCGATGAATTTGACGCTACTACTCATTCAGTTTTTACTTGCCTATTTTTTCATAACTGGTGATGATACCCCGAATGAGTGATGAGCTGAAACCCTGATGTTCCATTTCATTCAA
>JADLHL010000076.1 GCA_020848815.1 Chitinophagaceae bacterium
AAATTGGGGCCATTGCAGAAAGGGTGGAAGGTGCCAGTGATTTGTACATTGAAGCAGTTACCGGCTTGCCACAAATAGTAGTGAAATATGACCGTGATGCAATGGCTTTGTACGGCGTAAATGTAGACGCCGTTAACCAGATTATTCGTACTGCATTTGCAGGCGAATCGGCTGGTTTGGTGTATGAAAGAGAAAAGCGATTTGATTTAGTAATGCGTTTGGAAAACAACAGCCGGCAAGATGTAAGCAATGTGCAACAACTACTTGTACCTACCGCTCAGGGCACGCAAATACCCATGTACATGGTGGCTAAAATTTCCATTGAAGAAGGACCCAATCAGATACAAAGGGAAAATGCCAGCCGAAGAATTATTGTCGCTTTCAACGTTCGCAACAGAGATGTGGAAAGTGTAGTACATGAGTTGCAGGACAAAGTAGGTGCACAGGTAAAACTCTCTGCGGGGTATTACCTGCATTTTGGTGGTGCTTTCGAAAACCTGAATGCCGCCAAAAACCGTTTGATGATTGCAGTACCTGCGTCACTCGCCATGATTTTCTTGTTGTTATTTTTTGCGTTCAAATCATTCAAACATTCCTTGCTCATTTTTACGGCTATTCCGTTATCAGCCATTGGCGGTGTGTTTGCATTATGGTTGAGAGACATGCCGTTTAGTATTTCTGCCGGTGTTGGTTTTATTGCTTTGTTTGGTGTGGCCGTGTTGAATGGTATTGTATTAATTACAGAATTTAACCGGCTGAAAAAAGAAGGTAAAATGTCTTTGCAAGAATTGATTGTAACGGGCACCCACACCCGTTTGCGTCCGGTATTAATGACGGCAGCGGTGGCTTCTCTTGGTTTCATGCCCATGGCACTCAGCCATAGCGCTGGTGCAGAAGTGCAAAGACCTTTAGCATCGGTTGTGATAGGTGGTTTGATTACGGCTACATTCCTGACCCTCATTGTATTGCCTGTTTTGTATCAATGGGTAGAAACAAATCCTCGTATGAACAGGAAGAAATTTAATCCGACAGCAGCTATCATCATCTTACTAATGTTGGGTGCAGGCATAACTGTGCAGGCACAACAAAAAGTAACGTTGGAACAAGCTTTTGATTTGCTGCCCAAGCAAAATATAACACTGAAAGCCGGGCAGTTGCAACAGCAGTATTTGCAAGCATTGCAAGCCACCGCAGGTGAAATGCCCCGCACCAGAATTGTTGCTGAGCTGGGACAAACCAACTCTGTAAATTTTGACACTCGCTTTATGATGTCGCAAACTTTTTTGCCTTTTGGTTCGGTGGCTGCGCAAAAGCAGGTTTTTCAATCTGCAGTATTTGTGTTTGAGAAAGAAATGCAATTGCGTGTTGCTGAATTACGGCTAATGGTACGGCAACATTTTGCCAACTATGGCTATCAGCAGGAACGCAAATTTCATTTGCAAATGATGGACAGTTTGTATGAAAAACAAGTAAAGCTGGCAACACAACGCTTGCAGGCAGGGGAAACCAACAAACTGGAACTGGCTGGTTACCGGCAGCAACAACAATTGGTAAGGCAAGCCATACAAACTACCGACATTGCTATGCAGCGGGAAGTATTGCAGCTGCAAGTATTACTGCAATCGACAGCGCCTTTGCAACCTGTGGTCAACAATTTTAAATCGGCAGCATTGTTGCCCGGTATGGATTCAACAGCCATCGCACAACATCCGGCTATACAAATTGTAGCAGCACAAGCCAAGGCTGCTGCTGCAGAAACACAATACCTGAAAACACTCCGCAAACCTGAACTCGAAGTGGGCTACAACAACCAAAGCCTGATTGGATTTCAAACCAGCAGAGATGGTACTGATAAGTTTTATGAAGCAGGCACCCGTTTTTCGGCAGCACAAGTAGGGGTGAGTTTTCCGCTGTTTGGCAAAGCTTCAAAAGCCAAAATAAAAGCATCAGCATTGCGGGAGCAAACGCTTTTGCAGCAACAGCAAATGCAGCAGCAACAGCTATCGGGTTCGTATCAACTAAAGTGGAAGGAAACGCAATTACTGTGGCAACAGGTACAGTCTATTGAAAAGGAATTACTGCCTGGCAAACAGGATATTTTGCAAACGGCACAACAGCAACTTAAAGCCGGCGAACTCAATTATATGAACTGGATGCTGATTGTGGAACCTGCCTTACAAGTGCAATTGCAATACATCGATAGCTGGTTTGCCTATCGTACTGCTGTAGCAGAACTTCAGTATTTACAAGAGAAAAATTAATCAGCTCAATCGTTAAGACATTTCATTATGAAAAAAATATTGTTCTATAGCATCCTTGTTGTATCAACAGCCTGTGGCACAAAGGATGCAGCCAAAGAAGAAACCAAAGCACCGGCAGCAGTAAGCACTACACTTCAATTAACCGATGCACAAATTAAAAACGGAGGTATCGAAATTGTGGATGTTGTATCTGCTCACATCAACCAGACTGTGCAACTCAACGGTACCATTGATGTGCCGCCGCAAAACATGGTGAGTATTACCTGTCCTATGGGTGGTTACATCAAGAGTATTGATTTGCTGCCGGGGCAAGAAATCAACAAAGGGGCCGTACTCATTACCATGGAAGATCCAGGCTACATACAATTGCAACAGGATTATCTGGTGGGAAAAAGCAAAATGTATTTTCTGGAAAAAGAACTGGAACGACAGCAGCAATTGGCCGCTACCGAAGCGAGTAGCCAAAAAATGTATCAGCAAACAAAAGCCGACTTTGATGCGCAAAAAGCCATGCAGGAAGCACTGAAACAAAAATTAGCACTCATTGGTATTGATGCAGCAAAACTGACCACAGAAAATATGTCTCGTACCATTGCCGTTCGTTCTCCTATTCATGGTTTTATTTCAAAAGTGCCCGTCAATAAAGGCCGTTATGTAGCTCCTACAGAAGTGCTGGCTGAGTTAGTAGATCCCGGTGATATTCATGCTTCACTCACGGTGTTTGAAAAAGATTTGCCCCTCATTCAGAAAGATCAGGAAGTGGCAGTTCGATTAGTGGCCCATCCTGAAAAAGCTTACCCTGCAGATGTGTTGCTGGTGAGCCGCACTATTGATGACACACGTTCTGGCATGGTGCATTGCCATTTTCACCAATACTCCAGAGAACTGGTGCCCGGTATGGCAGTAACAGCAACTATTGAGTTAGGCAAGCAAATGCAGCCTGCAGTACCCGAAGCTGCCATTTTGTTGAGCAAGGGTAAACACTTTGTATTTGTGCAAACTGCAGCTAAGCAATTTCAATTGGTAGAAATTACGCCCGGCGATAAAGAAAACGGTTTGGTGGGCGTTAGCAGCAGCAACTTCGATTGGGCTGGCAAAAAAGTGGTAGCCAAAGGGGCCTTTAGTTTGCTGGGCATGATATTGAAAACAGAAGAAGAGGAGTAGACTTGCATCCTTTTGCTTTCTATTTTGGCAAACAAAATGGGTTGGATGCCGTTTAATAATCTTCGATTTTTATATTGTCTTTTAAAAACATTGAACATGATATCAGTTAAAGCGTATGCTGCTCAATCGGCCACAACTCCGTTGGCGCCGTTCTCTTTTGAACGCCGCGACCTTCGCCCCGATGATGTGCAGGTTGACATTTTATATTGTGGTGTTTGCCACAGCGATTTGCATCAGGTGCGGGATGAATGGGGTGGCTCTATGTACCCCATGGTGCCAGGCCATGAAATAGTGGGTAAAGTAGCCGCAGTTGGTAGTGCTGTTACCAAATACAAAGTGGGCGATACCATTGGTGTGGGCGTTATTATTGATAGTTGCAATACCTGCAAGCATTGCCAGGCCGACTACGAACAGTATTGTGTAGAAGGCGCTACCGGCACCTATAATGCTATGGAAAGAGATGGAGTTACTGTTTCACAAGGTGGTTATTCCAGTGGCATTGTGGTGAAAGAAAAATTTGTGTTGAAGGTGGATGACAGACTCAACCTGAGTGCTGTGGCACCTTTGTTGTGTGCCGGTATTACTACCTATTCACCGCTCCGTTTTGCAGGTGTAAAAGCGGGCATGAAAGTAGGAGTGGTTGGCCTCGGCGGTTTGGGCCACATGGGTGTAAAATTTGCGGTGGCTTTTGGTGCAGAAGTTTCTGTGCTCAGCACTTCGCCTTCCAAAGAAGCAGATGCGAAGCGTTTGGGGGCAACCAACTTTATACTCACCACCGATAAAGAACAAATGAAGCAATACGGTAGCTACTTCGATATCATTTTAGATACAGTGAGTGCCAATCACAATTTTACCGGCTACCTCAACCTGTTGGCATTAGAAGGCAAATTGCTGGTAGTAGGCTTGCCACCCGAAGCACCTAAAGTGGCGCCGTTTTCTCTCATCAGTAATCGTCGCAGCATTATTGGTTCCATGATTGGCAGTATGAAAGAAACACAAGAAATGCTTGACTTTTGTGCCGAGCACAATGTGGTAGCCGATGTGGAAGTGATCGCCGCCGCCGACATCAACAATGCCTATGAACGCTTGGTGAAAAATGATGTGAAGTACCGTTTTGTGATTGATATGAATACGTTGTAAAACCAACGGACCCATAAATAAAAAACCTCGCAATTGCGAGGTTTTTTATTTGGTGCCCAGAAATGATACATAAACCATAAAACAAAAATAGCCCGAGCATTTTGCTCAGGCTATTGAAGTGCCCAGGACTGGATTCCCTGCCTGACTGCGTCAAGCAGACAGGGAACCAGCACACCCGTTCACTTACTATTGAGCTTGTTTTTCAGCCATTGTTTTCCATGGCTTGTTTTGAGATATTTTTCTCTCACTCTGGCAGCTGCCCAATCG
>JADLHL010000077.1 GCA_020848815.1 Chitinophagaceae bacterium
TAATTGAGCATGAAGTATTTCAGTTCAAAGGCCCCGGCGTGGCCATGAGCATGTACAATGTGGATGAAAGCATTTTTGGTTTTGCCCGCAGTTGTATGAATATGGCACTGTCTAAAAAATGGCCTTTGTACATGAGTACGAAGAACACCATCCTTAAAAAATACGATGGTCGTTTCAAAGACATTTTTGAAGAAGTGTATAACAACGAATTCAAAGCACAATTTGAAGCGGCTGGTATTACTTACGAGCACCGTCTGATTGATGACATGGTAGCCAGTGCCCTCAAATGGAACGGCAACTTTGTATGGGCTTGTAAAAACTACGACGGCGACGTGCAAAGCGATACCGTAGCACAAGGCTTCGGCTCACTCGGTCTCATGACTTCTGTATTGGTTACGCCCGATGGTAAAACCATGGAAGCAGAAGCAGCACACGGTACCGTAACCCGCCACTACCGCGAACACCAAAAAGGCAAGCCCACCAGCACCAACCCCATTGCCAGCATTTTTGCCTGGACTCGTGGTTTGGCATTCCGTGGTAAGCTCGACGGCAACGATGCCCTCATCAACTTTGCCAATGCACTCGAAGCGGTGTGTATTGAAACCGTTGAAAGCGGCAAAATGACCAAGGACCTTGCCGTATGTATCCATGGCAATAAGGTAAATCATGGTGAACACTATCTGTATACAGAAGAGTTCCTCGATGCTATTGACAGCAACCTGCAAGCCAAACTGGGTGCTTAATTGGTTGCAACAATAATTATTCGTAAACGGTCTGTACCAAACGGTGCGGACCGTTTCTTTTTTTTGTATAGGTGGCCACTGGTTGTATTTTCAGTGCATGAAAAATATTTGTTTCTGGTTGTTGCTTTGTTGCAGTTTTTCCGCCTTTGCACAATCCAATTATCATACAGTAGCTAATCTGCCCTATTATCCGGAAGACACAAAGCAGGATGCTTACCAGGCATCGCAATGTGTACTTGATGTATATTATCCCGTGGGTAAAAAAGAGGTAGCTACCGTTGTGTGGTTTCATGGTGGTGGCATTACCGGCGGCAAAAAGGAATTGCCCAAAGCCTTGCAGGAAAAGGGTTTCATAGTGGTAGGCGTTGGCTATCGTTTATCGCCCAAGGTGCAATCACCTACGTATATTGAAGATGCTGCTGCTGTAGCTTGGGTGTATAAAAATATCAGTCGCTTTGGTGGCAGCTCAAAAAAGATTGTGGTAAGTGGCCACTCAGCGGGTGGTTACTTGGGCATGATGATAACGCTGGATAAAAAGTATTTACAGGTGCATGAAGTGGATGCAGACAGCATTGCTGCGTTGGTGCCTTTCAGCGGTCAGGCCATTACCCATTTTACCATCCGAAAAGAAAACGGCATTGCTGAGAAGCAACCCACTATTGATGCCATGGCGCCTTTATATCATGTACGGCCCAATGCGCCACCCATTACCCTTATCACTGGCGACCGTAACAAAGAGTTGCTGGGCCGCTACGAAGAAAATGCGTACCTGTGGAGAATGTTGCAATTGGTAGGCCACAAGCAGGTACAGCTGTTTGAGTTGCAAGGCTTCGATCATGGTACTATGGTAGAACCTGCTTATCCACTTTTATTGCAAGTGCTCAAATCTTTGCAATAAGGCGTCGTATTATTGAAGTTCTCATTCCTCATTTTCTATTCACTTCATTTTTAGTATGAAACAACTGACTTATGTGTTGCTGCTCTGCTTGCTGACCGGCACTGCCGTGCAGGCACAGAAAAAAACAACCAAACCAAGTAATGCTGTTCAACCTGCTGCCAACCTGTATGAAACGGCTGGTGAAGACTTGCGTTCTGTGAAGTTTCGCAGCATCGGGCCATTTCGTGGCGGACGGTCTGTTACTGCCACAGGCGTAAAAGGCAATCCACTGGTATACTATATGGGTACAACTGGTGGCGGTGTTTGGAAAACAGAAAATGCCGGGCAAACCTGGTTCAATATTTCTGACGGCTATTTCAACACTGGATCTGTTGGTGCAGTAGCTGTAAGCGAAAGCGACATAAATGTAATATACGTGGGTATGGGAGAGCATGCACCCCGTGGTGTAATGACCAGCTACGGTGATGGCGTATACAAAAGCACTGATGCGGGCAAAACCTGGAAGCATGTTGGTTTGAAAGCAACCGAGCAAATCAGCTGGATACGCATCCACCCCAGCAATCCTGATATTGTATACGTAGCAGCGCAGGGCAATTTGTATGGCCCCAATCCGGAGCGGGGTGTATACAAATCTGTTGATGGCGGCGCTACCTGGAAGCAAGTGTTGTTTGTTGACAATAGCACTGGCTGTGCCGATTTGGATATTGACGTCAGCAATCCAAGAGTGTTATATGCCGCCATGTGGGATCATCAGCGCTATCCATGGGAAGTACGCAGTGGGGGCAAAGGCAGTGGCTTGTACAAGAGTGTAGATGGCGGCGAAACCTGGGATAAAATTGAACAAGGCATTCCTAAACAATTGGGTAAAATGAGTGTGAGTATTTCCAGGGCCAACCCCAATAAAGTGTATGCCCTGATAGAAAGTGACTGGGACAAAGAGCAAGGTGGCTTGTACATCAGCAACGACGCCGGTGCTTCCTTTTTTCAGGCCAGTAAAGATCACCGCCTTACACAACGGGCTTGGTACTATGTAGAAGTGTTTGCTGATCCGCAAAACGAGAATACGGTGTATGTATTGAACTCACCCGGTTTGAAATCGGTAGATGCGGGTAAAACATGGACCAACATTCGCGGTACGCATGGCGATTACCATCAGTTGTGGATTAACCCTGCTAACAACCAAAACCAAATCATCGCCAATGATGGTGGTGCAGCGGTTACATTCAATGCCGGCGGTAACTGGAGTACGCAAAGCAATCAGCCTACTGCACAGTTTTATCGCATCAATGTTGATAACCAGTGGCCGTATCATATTTACGCCGGTCAGCAAGACAATACCAGCGTAAAAATTATGAGCAATAACCCAGCCGGTTGGAGCATCAGCGAAAGAGAATGGACCTACAGTGCCGGTGGTGAAAGTGCTTTTCTGGCTTTCGATCCCAACAATCCACGCTGGGTAATGGGGGGTAGTTATCAGGGCACTATCGAGCTGCTTGACACAGATGCCAAAGAAGGGAAAGGTGTGATGGTAGCACCAATCCAATATCAGGCACTCATGCCCAAAGACATGAAGTACCGTTTCAACTGGAATGCGCCCATCATTTACAGCATGCACGAAGCCAACACATTTTATCATGCAGGCAACGTGTTGTTTAAAACCAGCGATGGCGGTAAAACATGGGCAGCAGTATCACCCGATCTTACCCGCAACGATAAAAGCAAGCAGGGTATGAGTGGTACGCCATTTACCAACGAAGGTGCAGGTGGCGAAAACTATGGCACCATTGCTTATGTTACAGAATCGAAGCATGAGAAAGGCGTGATGTACACAGGAAGTGATGATGGTTTTGTACAGCTCACCAAAGATGGCGGCATAAACTGGAAGAACGTTACACCTGCCAATTTGGAAGAGTGCCTCATCAATAGTATTGAAGTATCGCCACACGATAAGGCGACTGTATACATTGCTGCTACTACTTACAAGTTCAATAGTAAGCAGCCTATTTTGTACAAGTCGAATGATTATGGTACAACGTGGACGAAAATCGTAAACGGTATTCCTGATGGTGCTTACACCAGAGTGATTCGGGAAGACGACACTCGCAAAGGTTTGTTGTTTGCCGGTACTGAAACAGGCTTGTATGTTTCATGGAATGATGGTGCCAACTGGCAGCAGCTGCATTTGGGATTACCCGTTACGCCAGTTACAGATTTGCGGATTCATCAAAACAATCTCATTGCTGCTACCATGGGTCGTTCTTTCTGGGTGTTGGACGATTTGCATATGTTGCGTCATTACAAAGGACGTGAGTCAGCAAACAGCTTTGCCATTTACAAACCCAACGATGTAATACGCACCAGCTCTGGCAGTATGCTCGATGGAGAGTATGATCCGGCGGCTAAGGAAATTGGAGCCGCTACACTTTCTGCTGGTGTGAATGCTGCGAGTGGCGTAGAGGTGTATTATCAATTACCCGAAGATGTGGCAGATTCAGCCACTTTGTACCTCGACGTGATTGATGACATCGGCAAAGTAGTTCGTACCTATTCTTCCAAAGTTGATGCGGAGTTTGTGTCATTCCCCGGCGGGCCCGATGCAGATCCTGTATTGCCTGCCAGCAAAGGTTTGCACCGTTTTGTATGGGACCTTCGTTATCCAACCCTGAAGGGTGTGCCAAGAGTATTCATCGAAGGCAGTTATCAGGGGCGTAAAGTGGCACCTGGTGCCTACTTGCTGCGGTTGCGCATTGGTAGCAAAGAAGCTATCACGCAAGTACGAGTGTTGCCTCATCCAAAAATTACAGCTACCAAAGCTGAGTATGCCGAGCAGCAACAATGGCAAAAGAAAGTGGAAGATGATATCAACGATATTCATCAGTCGGTACTGAACATGCGGAAAGTGCGGCAGCAGGTTGCAGGCATCAACGAACGTCTGGCTAAAAATCCGGCGCAAAAATCACTGCATGAGCAAGGGCAGGCCATTGTGAAAAAGCTACAGCAGTGGGAAGATGAACTGGTACAGAACAAGGCACAATCCAATGATGATATCATCAATTTCGTAAACAGGCTTTCTGCCGATTATATTTTCCTGCGTGGAGAAATGGATGCCAATATTCCTTATGTAACCAAAGGGCAAAAGGAGCAGTTTGATGCCATGCATGCCATTTGGGAAAAGCAAAAAGCAGCCATGCAACAAATGCTGGCCAATGAAATATCTGCTTTTAATAAGTTGTATCA
>JADLHL010000078.1 GCA_020848815.1 Chitinophagaceae bacterium
CGGCGTAGGCATTCCAACCACGGCTGTAATAAATTTCGCTGAGTACAGCAAACTGTGGCTTACCTGCAGTGGTTACCGCATAGCTGATGTCGTTGTTGCGGTATTGCTGCAGCTTGATCGAAGCTGTACTATCCCATTGTGGCAATGCGGCAATCTGTGTTTTGAAAGTGTCTTGCACCGCCACGCTGTCTTTCAGGTTGCTACCTTTGAGGGCGTTCATTTCTGCAGCCGCATCTTTTACAAAACCAATGTGTTTGGCCAACCAGGCGGCACCAAAAGCATACGGGTTTTGTTGTACTTCGGGGCCCTGCTGGCCGGGTACAATAAAGTATTTTGTATCGAGCATACTCAGTACCTGCATGTTGGGACTACCACTGCTCAGTTGGTATTCAATCAGGTCTTGGTAAATGCTCAGCTTGGCCGGATGATACCCACCAATAGAACGCACAAACGCTGAAGTCAATGCATCATTAAACACATCGCCGGTTACATTAAACACCCTGAAATGTGGATCAGGATCTTGTTTAATTTGTGTGAGCACCTGATTGAGTGCCGGATTGCTGGATGCCACAAATTGCATGGCTTCTGTGTTGTCGGCTTCTTCAAAGTTGGCATCGTTTAAGTAACGGCGACCAATGGCCAGCAAATCAAATGAACTCAACAAGAGTAATCCTGCCATAGCAATGCGCAGGTTGAGTTTGTTTTTTACAAAAGCAAACAACAACAGGAATCCGGCACCTGCAAAAGCGAGGCTGCGTAAGAAATCGTTCATGAAGAGTTCCTTGCGGTCTTCACCGGCAGCATTGATGATGGCTTTGGCGGGTTCGGCAATTTGCGGAGCACTCTTGGTGATGGTCGACATCATTTCTTGCTCAGTGCCAGAGCGGAAGCTGGCCGTGAAATAGTAGAGCAACGCAACAACTAAAACACCACCGGTAAAAATGCCAGCCATGCGTACGGTTTTCCATTTTGCAGCAGCGTTTTCAGTGCCAAACAAAACGGCTTGCAAACCAATCATGCCAATCATGGCAAACAACAATTGAGGTACTACCAGTATCATGGCAGGTGCCCGAAACTTGTTGTACATAGGCAGATAGTTAAACAGGAAAGTATTGAAGCCTTCGAAGTTGCTGCCCCATGCCATAAGTATAGAAAGTACCACAGCGGCCAGTGCCCACCAGCGGTGCTCGTTGCTTTTGATGAGCATGCCCAAGGCAAACAACAAACAAATGATAGCACCGAGATACACAGGGCCTGACGTAAATGGCTGATCGCCCCAGTAAGCGGTACCAAAGCGGCTCAGTTGTTGTGCCGTTTGCTGGTCGAGCTGGCCCGACTGAAACGCACCCATCAAGGCTTCATAAAATTTAGAGTCTTCGCCCAGCGATTCGCTGGCGCCACCGTTCACGTTGGGCACCAGCAAACTCAGCGTTTCGGGCTTGCCATAGCTCCAGCGAAAAGCATACTCAGCATCGAGACCAGAAGAAGCTGCGGCTTTTCCATCGGCTTTAGCTACGGGCAGCAGGTTAGCCTTACCACCACGCATACTTTCTTTGCTGTAATCGTAGGTGGTAAATAAGTTGACAGCGCTGGTGAGTGCACCAATGCCTGCAGCTGCCAATGCAATGCTGCCAGCAATAAACATGTGCTTGTATTCACCTGCTTTTATCCAACGAATGACATAAGCAATGGTCATAAACAGCACCACAATCATCATGTAAAAAATGATTTGCAGGTGGTTGTTTACAATGAGTGCTGCGGTAAATGCTGCGGTAAGTGCACCGCCTGCCCAATACTTTTTATTGTATAGTAAAATGAGTGCTCCCAACAGCGCAGGCATCAGCGCCATGGTGATCATTTTGGTATGATGGCCAACAGCAATAATGATAGGATCGTAGCTGCAAAAAGCAAAGCCGATACTGCCGAGTATGCCAATCCACGGATTGATGCGCAACACCTGGCTCAGGAAGTAAAAACACACACAGGCCAAAAAGAAATAACTGAATGGCTCTGGCAAATACAGCGACATGGCTTTAATAATGTGTGCCGGCACGTAGGCATTGCTAGGGAAAGCAATGTTGTATGTGGGCATTCCACCAAAAAGGCTATTGGTCCACAGTGGAAAAACACCGTTTGCGTCTCTGTAATTAAATGCATCCTGCGCCATGCCTTTCCACTGTGTAAGGTCGTGCTGTGCCACGGCTTTGCCTTCGAGGGCTGGCTTGCAATACAACAGGGTCACTACCAGAAAAATGCCAATTGCCAGCAGGTGCGGCAACCATTTTTTGAAATCGATCTTCGCCATTTGTTTGAGTATTTAGCACCCGCTGAGGCGGGGCGAGGCAAAATAATAGTATTTTGCCTGCTTTGGCTAATCCTCTTTACTATGAACGGACAGCTGCAAAAAGTACTCATCATCCTCAATACTTGCTTTTGGCTCACGGTGTCGTTTGCCCTGTGGCAGTATAGTGGCGACTTTCCGCAGCAGCTGGTGAGCACCGTAATTGTGTTGGGGGTAATGTCGGTGTTGGCCAACGGCTATTTCTGGTTGCTGTTTTGGTGGAAAAGGAAAACCCGCCGCACACCGAACAATCCTTTCTTTTTGGCATTTATAGGGCTGTCTTCGTTGGCTCAATTGTACCTCCTCATTTTTACCCGCTCATGATTCAAGACATCATTCGCAACAAAGCCACACGGCTCTTCATCATTCTTGGTGGTTTCTTTATCGCCAATGCATTGATCGCAGAATTCATCGGCGTTAAAATCTTTTCGCTGGAGAAAACACTGGGCATGGAACCCATGAACCTGCGCCTCTTTGGCGGCGACTTTTCCTTCAACCTCACAGCGGGGGTGTTGCTTTGGCCGGTGGTGTTCATTATGACCGATATCATTAATGAATATTACGGGCAAAAAGGCGTGAAGTTTTTAAGCTACCTCACAGCAGGGCTCATTTCGTTTGCGTTTCTATTGTTCTTTTTTGCTATCCGGCTCACCCCCGCCGATTGGTGGGTGGGTAGCAAAGCCAACGCCGGGGTAAATGATATGCAGGCAGCTTATGGTGCTGTATTCGGGCAAGGTTTGTGGATCATCATTGGATCACTCACGGCCTTTTTGATTGGACAAATTTTGGATGTGCTGGTCTTTCATAAAATCAAAAGCATCACAGGCGAAAAAGCGATTTGGGCCAGGGCAACGGGCAGTACATTGGTGAGCCAGCTCATCGACAGTTTTGTGGTGCTGGGCATTGCGTTTTATGTTGGCCCCACGTTAGATCCATCCAACGGCACACCCTGGACATTGAGCATGTTACTCAGCATAGGCACGGGCAACTACATCTACAAATTTGTAGTAGCCGTTGTAATGACGCCGGTGATTTACGCCGTGCATGCAGCCATTGAAAAATACCTGGGCCACGATTTGGCAGCGCAAATGAAACGGGCTGCCATGCAGCGATAGGGGCTATTTTGATGCACATATTTTTTTATAACGAGTTTGTATAAGGTAGGCTCCCTTATTTTGCAGAAAAATTCAAGCACAGTGAATATCAGAATCATTTTTTTGGCACTCAGCCTTATATTCTTGAGTGCCTGCAAAATCTTACAGGTAAATGAAACGAAGACAATTGCCAATACCCCTTCGCTCGGTGTAGAGTGGGATTTTACAGGAAAAATTAATCCGGAGTTGCAACCTCTGGTAGATAGTGTGGTGCGCAAAGCCATCGATGATTTCAATGCTAAAAATGGTCAGCTGAAGTTGCACCTCAAGGGTAAAAAAGACAAAGACTTTATTTCGCTGGATTTTACTAGAGTGAGAAAGGTTTCTGCCGGGGGCAAAGCCGCGGGTTATGCAGTTACCACCATCGGGTTGATTGGAGCACCTGTTGCAATGATTGCTGCAGAAGCAGGAGTGGTGATAGCCTTTTGGTATTGGCCCGAGCACGAAGTAACCAGCAGCGCAGACCTGTCGCCCAACATGTCGGCAGAAAAGTACAGCCGCGGTTTAGTAGGCTCCCGGGCAGGGGCGTTATTTTCCCGCAATTCCCGCCAAATACCCAAAATGCTCAACCGCTATTACCTCAATCTTATGAGGGCATTCAGCATCATCGAAGCCCAACTAATTCAGCACGGAAAAGCACAACCAGCTGGCAAATAAGCCACGAATTTGTTACCCAAACAAATCCGAACTCAGGTAGCGGTCGCCGCGGTCGCAGGCAATAAATACGATAACGCCACTTTCGAGTTCGCTGGCAAGTTGCAAGGAGGCCAGGGCTGCACCACCACTGCTCATGCCCGAAAAAATGGCTTCTTCTTTGGCTAGTCTTCTCGCCATCAGCGTAGCATCTTGCTGGCTCACATCAATGATGCGGTCCACCCGTGATGGATCATAAATTTTGGGCAGGTATTCCACAGGCCAGCGGCGTATGCCGGGTATCGAAGATGCTTCTGTAGGCTGGCATCCTACAATTTGTATTGCAGGGTTCATTTCCTTCAAAAACATGGAAGTGCCCATGATGGTACCCGTTGTGCCCATGCTGCTCACAAAGTGTGTTACTGCGCCATCCGTATCCCGCAGTATTTCGGGGCCGGTGGTTGTATAGTGGGCCAAATAATTGTCAGGGTTGGCAAACTGGTTCAAAATAAAATGTGAACCACTCGCAGCTTTTGCTTCTGCATAGTCACGGCATTTTTCAATGCCCTCCAGCAACGTCACTTTCGCCCCAAATGCCTCCATGGTGAGTGTCCGTTCTCTGGTGCTGTTGCTGGGCATTACCAGTTCAATTTCCAGGTTGTACAAGCGGGCAATCATGGCCAATGCAATGCCCGTGTTGCCGCTGGTAGCTTCAATCAACGGCATGCCGGGTTGAATATCGCCCCGCTCCACCGCACTCCGAATCATATTGAGTGCCGGCCGGTCTTTTACACTGCCGCCTGGGTTGTGGCCTTCCAGTTTGGCGTAAATGGTTACGTTGGGGTTGGGGTTGATGTGCTGCAATTTTACCAGGGGGGTATTGCCTACCAAATCGAGAATGCTTGCCATGAGGTTGTTTTTAGTGCTACTAAAAAAATCAGCATGCCTTGGGCAGCTGCCGTTGCAAATAGCAAATTATTCGGCAGCAACCATCCTGCAATCGGAAAAATTGCAGTAATCGACTTGAAAAATGGCCATCCTTTTACACAATGCCATTTGGCAGGGTATAAAAGCGACGTTAAGGGTCTTTTTTGCCATGCCTGTTTCCCTACCTTTACCGCCCCTCAAAAAAGGCTGACAGTTTGGCTCATTTTCCAACCGAAGCATGATTTTTGGGCAACAGCATTTCAACCATAACCAACACATTGCCTCAGGCACTAATTCGATTATATGTTAGGATTCTTATCGAAAATTTTTGGCGGTAGTAAAAGTGAAAAAGACGTCAAGCAAATTGAACCGCTGGTAGCCAAAATTAACCAGTTTTTCCAGCAATATCAGTCGCTCAGCAACGATGAACTGCGCCACAATACGCAGCTTTTCAGGGCCCGTATCAAAGCCAAACTGGAAAATATCAACGCCGAAATAGCGGCACAAAAAGAAGCAGCCGAGGCATTGCCTGCTGACCAATTGTCGGAGAAAGACGGCATTTACCGCCAAATAGACGAACTGATAAAAGACCGTGACAAGCAAATAGAAGAAGTGCTGCAAGAGTTGCTGCCCGAAGCATTTGCTACTATTAAAGAAGCTGCCCGTCGCTTTAAAGAAAACACCACGCTGGTATCCAAAGCTACCGAACTCGACCGTCAGCTGGCGGGCCGTGGTAAGCAATACATTACTATAGAAGGCGAGAACGCCGTTTTCCAAAATACCTGGACTGCCGCCGGCGGTACCGTTACCTGGAACATGGTGCACTACGATGTGCAGCTGATTGGTGGTATTGTACTGCACCAGGGCAAGATTGCAGAAATGGCCACCGGCGAAGGTAAAACGCTGGTGAGTACCCTGCCTTCTTACCTCAACGCATTGGCCGGTGAAGGCGTACACCTCGTAACGGTGAACGACTATCTGGCCCGTCGTGACTCGGAGTGGAACGGACCCGTGTTTGAGTGGTTGGGCATTACTGTGGATTGTATCGACAAGCACCAGCCCAACAGCGAAGAACGCCGCAATGCCTACCTCGCCGATATTACCTATGGCACTAACAACGAATTTGGTTTCGACTACCTGCGGGATAACATGGTGCACAGCCCCGAAGAAATGGTGCAGCGCAAACACCATTTTGCCATGGTGGATGAGGTGGACAGCGTATTGATTGACGATGCCCGTACACCACTCATCATCAGCGGCCCTGTACCAAAAGGCGATGAGCAACAATACCATTTACTGAAACCACGGGTGGCGCAGCTGGTAGAAGAGCAGCGCAAGGTGGTGAACAGCAGCCTTATTGAAGCCAAAAAGAAAATAGCCGAGGGCAACGACGACCCCAAAGACGGTGGATTGGCGCTGATGCGGGCCTACCGTGGTTTGCCCAAAACCGGAGCTCTTATTAAGTTTTTGAGTGAGCCCGGCATTAAGGTAAAACTGCAGAAAACCGAGAACTACTACCTCGCCGATCAGCAAAAGGAAATGCCCAAGGTGGACCAGGGATTGTTCTTTTACATCGATGAAAAAAACAATCAGGTAGACCTTACAGATAAAGGCTTGCAATACATCACCGGTAATGCAGAAGACCCCGAATTTTTTGTACTGCCCGACCTGAGTGTGAAGCTGGCAGCCATTGAAAAAGCCGATGCTACCCCCGAAGAAAAAATGCAGCAAAAAGAAGTGCTGCTGAATGAATATTCTGCCAAAGCCGACCGCATTCATACTGTACAGCAATTGCTGAAAGCATATACCCTGTTTGAAAAAGATGTGGAGTATGTGGTGATGGATGGTGCTGTAAAAATTGTAGACGAACAAACAGGTCGTATTCTCGATGGCCGCCGCTACAGCGATGGCTTGCACCAAGCCATTGAAGCCAAGGAAAATGTGAAGATTGAAGCCGCTACACAAACCTATGCAACGATAACGCTGCAAAACTATTTCCGGATGTACCACAAGCTGGCCGGTATGACCGGTACAGCGGAAACGGAAGCCGGTGAATTCTGGGACATTTACAAACTGGATGTGGTAACCATTCCTACCAACGTAAATGTGATTCGGAAAGATGAAGAAGATTTGGTGTACAAAACCAAGCGGGAAAAATTCAATGCGGTAATTGAAGAAATTGAAAAGCTTCGTGCTGCAGGCCGCCCCGTGCTGGTTGGTACTACCGATGTAGCGGTGAGTGAATTGCTTAGCCGGATGCTTACAGTAAAAAAGATTCCGCACAATGTGCTCAATGCCAAGCAGCATGCCCGTGAAGCACAAATTGTAGCCGAAGCAGGTATGCCGGGCAACGTAACCATTGCCACCAACATGGCCGGCCGTGGTACCGATATCAAACTCGGACCTGGTGTAAAAGATGCCGGAGGTTTGGCCATCTTGGGTACCGAACGCCACGATAGCCGCCGGGTAGACCGCCAGTTGCGTGGTCGTGCCGGTCGTCAGGGCGACCCCGGTTCATCGCAGTTTTTTGTAAGCCTCGAAGATGATTTGATGCGGATGTTTGGTAGCGACCGTATTGCCTCGCTGATGGACCGTATGGGGTACAAAGAAGGTGAAGTCATTCAGCACAGCATGATTACCAAGAGCATCGAACGTGCTCAGAAAAAAGTAGAAGAAAACAACTTTGGTATCCGTAAGCGTTTGCTGGAATACGATGATGTGATGAACAAACAACGGAAGGTGATTTATGCCCGCCGTCATCACGCCCTGTTTGGCGAACGCCTGGCGCTGGATATCGACAACGCATTCTTTACCGCTGCTTCCGATACCGTAACAGGCTTCAAAGAGCAAAGCGATTATGAAGGCTTTAAATTAGGTGCCATCGTTAATCTGTCTATCGATACCAAAATTTCGGAGCAGGAGTTTGACAAAGACAACGAGAAAGACCTTGCGCAAAAGTTGTACGATGAGGCGATGCAAAACTATCAGCGTAAAAAAGGTGAGATAGCTCGTCAGGCATTGCCGGTGTTTAGCAATATTCGTCAGCAGCAGGGTGCTCATATCATGAATGTGATTGTACCATTTACCGATGGTCGCAAAGGCATGCAGGTATTGGCCAACCTCGATAAAACCCTGCAAACACAAGGTGCCGAGCTGGCCAATGCTATGGAACGCAGCGTAGCACTTGGTTTAATAGATGATTCGTGGAAAGAGCACTTACGTGCCATGGACGACCTGAAGCAAAGCGTACAAACCGCCAGCTACGAACAAAAAGATCCGTTGGTGATTTATAAAATTGAAGCCTTCAATTTGTTTAGCCGCATGGAAAGCGAACTGAACAAAGAGCTGGTACAATTCCTTTGCCATGCTGGTATTCCGCTGGAGCAGCAGCAAGACATCCGCGAAGGCCGTGAAGAGAAAACAGACCTTAGCAACCTCCGTGAGCAAAAAACCGAACTTGATAGCCGCGGTGTTGAGGAAATTGGTGGCGATGAATACCACGACCCCAGTGGCCATGCGGTGAAACAGCAGCCTGTGCAAGTGGGTCCAAAAATTGGTCGCAACGACCCATGCCCATGTGGTAGTGGCAAAAAATACAAACAGTGCCACGGTAGAGATTTATAATCTTCGACTGAAGCAACACAAGAGCCGCTTGCAATACTTGCAGGCGGCTTTTTTATGGTCAATTGGTTAAATAGCCAATTGGTTAAATGGTCATTTATCGGTTGGTGAATGGGCAAAAGCGCAAAGGCGAACAAAGAATACTTAACTCCTTTGCATAATTCGAGTCCTTCGCTTAATTCGTGTAATTCGGGTTACCTATTTTCGCAGCATGCTGAGCAAGCTACATATCCGCAATTATGCCATTATAGATGAGCTGACGATTGAATTTCAACCGGGATTCAACATCATTACGGGTGAAACCGGTGCCGGTAAAAGTATTTTGATGGGTGCCCTTGGTTTGGTGCTGGGCGACCGTGCCGATAGCGCCGTCTTATTTACCACTACAGAAAAATGTGTGGTTGAAGCCAGCTTTCAACCAACGGATAAAGCGGCCATGCTGGCTTTGTTGCAAGCCAACGATTTGGATGAAGACAATCAACTGGTGGTTCGCCGCGAAATAAGTACGGCAGGCAAAAGCAGAAGCTTTATCAACGACACGCCGGTAACATTGCAGGTGCTGCGCCAGTTTGCCGGCATACTGGTCGATTTGCACCGACAGTTTGATACACTCGAATTGGGCGAAGATGATTTTCAACGGAAAGTAATTGATGCACTGGCAGGCACAGCCACGCTATTGCAGCAGTATCAGCAACATTATCAATCATTTGCACAGGCTCAAAGTACGTTACAGCAACTACAAGCCCGGCAACAGCAGGCGAGTAAAGAACTCGACTATCACCGGTTCCTGTTTACAGAATTGGAAGAAGCCGCTTTTTCTCCGAATGAGATAGAAGAGGCCGAAACAGAAATACAAGTACTGTCGAATGCGGAAAGCATCAAGCAGGTGCTTGCTTCGGCAGCTTTTACCATGCAAAATGGCGATGCGCCGGTTACGGTTCAGGTAAAAACGGTGGTGCAACAATTGCAACAATTGAAAACCCGTCCTGAAGGGTTGGATGCCTTGCAAGAGCGGCTGCAATCGGCACTGGTAGAACTGAAAGACATAGCTGCAGAGTTGGAAAGCATGGAAGAAAACGTGCAGATGGATGCAGAACGGCTGGCGCATTTGTCGGACCGGATTAATACGGGCAACAAACTGCTGAAAAAACACAACGTACTTACTACAAATGAGTTGCTGGCCATTCAGCAGGAGTTGGATGCATCGCTGCAGGCCGTTACCAATTTGAGTGAGCAAATTGAGCAATGGCAACAAGCACAGGATGCGGCATTGCAATTGGTACGCAAAACAGGAAAAGAGCTAACCGCTTTGCGGAGCAAGGCTTTGGCCAACTTTGAAACAGCAATAAAAGCTTTGCTGCAACAAGTAGGCATGCCCAATGCAGCGCTAAAAGTAAAATTAGAACCATTGGCTACTCCGGCACTGCATGGCTTGGATGCCATTCAGTTTTTGTTTGATGCCAACAAAAGCGGTCGTTTTGAACCGCTGGAAAAAGTAGCGAGTGGCGGCGAACTTAGCCGACTGATGCTGAGTATTAAAAGTTTGGTAGCAGGCGGCTTAAATATGCCTACGTTAATCTTCGATGAAATTGACTCAGGCATTAGTGGTGAGGCTGCACGACAAGTCGGTATCATCATGCAATCATTGGCGCAAAAGCACCAGCTGATTGCTATTACCCACCAGCCTCAAATTGCAGCCCGTGCCGGTACGCATTACTTTGTGTACAAGCAAGAAAAAAACAACGCTATTAAAACAGGGGTAAGAGTGCTGAGCACAGATGAACGGATTCAAACCATTGCACACATGCTGAGTGGCAATGAGCATGCCGAAGCTTCTGCCAAAATAGCCCGTGAAATGCTGGGCGCTTTGTAAGCAACTGCGTAAATAACCTTCCGTGAAAAGAATCATTCGTTACATATTGGTACTCCCATTGGCATTACTGGCTACTTACTGGCTGGCAGGTAAGTATGGCGATTCGTTGGAAGAACCTGTTCGAAAACTATTGTTTGCCGCCAAAGGCGATTCTATTCCTAATTATGCGCCGGAGTTTGTTGATGAAAAAGGGATACCCTACGTAGTGTATGCTACTGAAAACGGCATTACACCCGGCAAGCAATACAACGCTACCATTGTGGCCAACTATGCATTGGAGTATGCTAATCAATATGAGGCTACAAAAGATGCAGCCGTAAAAAAATCATTCATGCATTGTGTGCAGTGGCTTATGACCAATGCTACTGTGCAAGGCGATACAGCATTGTACATATACCCATGGCGGCAAGCATGGTACCCCGCTATACCAGCGCCATACACCAGCGGCATGACGAGTGGCATGGTGTTGCAGGTATTACTTAAAGCGCAGCAATTACAACCCGATACAAGCTATGCCACACTTGGCCGGCAATTGGTAAACGGCTGCTTTCGTACTATTGATAGCGGTGGCTTTACCATACAAGAACCACAAGGTTGGTGGTACGAAGAATTGGCCGCACCTGGCGTGGCTACACCCCGCATTCTCGACGGGCACATTTTCACCATCATTGGATTGCTGCAATACCGCAATGCAAAGCAAGATGCCATGGCAGCTATTGCTGCAGAAATGGGGCTTCAATCGCTGCGGTACTATTTACCATTTTATGATGCTGGCAACGGCAACATGTACTACGACCATTTGCATAAACCTGCAGACCGTAAGTATAAAAAAGTAATTACGGGTCAAATGCAAACCTTGTTTGAGCTTACGGGTGACAGCATATATCTGCAATACCAACAGCGTTGGACAGCCCCCATGAAAAAGCATTACCTGAAACGGATGTATACAGAAGGCAATAAAACTGCGTGGATTATTGTGCTGGCCCTGCTACTGGCAAGCTGGCTCAGTTTTTATGCATTGCTAAAAGCATTTATCCGCAGAAAAATGAAAAAGCGCATCAAATAAAAAACCGGCTCAACACTGAGCCGGTTTTTTTGTGGGTAAGACAGGACACTTGATTAACGCAGTGTGATTTCTTTTACAACACCATCTTTTGTAATGGTGGCTTTATTATCGCAGGTACCGTTGCCAAAGTTGAGCACGGCAGACTGATCGTTGCGGGTCACTTTTACCACGCCCTTGTCTATCCAGCGGCAGGTAGCAGCCTTATGCAGCGGCTCCATAATCTGGCGGCTCCAGGTGGTGGTAATATTGCGGCGGAATGTTTCACCACGGGCACCACCGGTAGTATTCCATTCGTCATCACGAGGGAAGAGTGGAGTACCCAAGCCTGCAACTTGTGTAATGGTATGCTCAGCATTCCATTTTACATAGCTACCGTTGGGGCGGGTGAGTTTGCCATTTTGTACCAGTCGGCTCATTACTAATACGGCAGATGTGCTGTTGTTTCTAATCACATGGCGGCCCTCTACTTTTACTGAATCAACATAGTAATTGTTGAATTCGGTAACGGCTTGTGCACCCGGTGCTACCAATGGTTTGCTGTATACAGTGATGATTTTTCCACTGCGCCATTTTCCGTCGCGGCCTTTGCAGCCAGTACCATAATCAATGGTGATGGTTTTGGGAAAAACGCCCGGATCTTTTGGTACCACGGTAATGGTAAAACAGCGGTTGGTAGGATTGTTGGGGTCGTAGGCTACATCGCCTTCCAGCAGTGGCAGGTCGTTGTTGCCGCCGGTGTTGGCGCCACCAAACAGTTCAATTTGGCCAAGGCCGGCTTCGGCATCAGCACCCATGGCCTGGTCACCTACATCGCCAAAGGTTACTTCGGCTTCGGCATCGTCTTCGGTGGCTTCAAAAGTGAGTGTGCTGGCATCTTCCGTTTCAGTGCCGTTGTTGATTTGTTTTTGACAGCTGGTCAGGGTAGCTGTGGCAAAAAGCAGTGTAGCAGCGAGGGCAAGTTGCAGTGGCTTGCGTATCATATAAATTGGTTTTTGTGCTAATAGGACTGAGGGCTTTCTTCAGGGTTTAATTTTTGCCAAAAAAAAGATAAAACCCATTTTTTACCAGCTTGAGCTATACATATGCAGCCGCTGTGGTTTGCCTTATTTTCGCCGCATGATGCTTATTGATACACATACTCATTTGTACCAGCCTGCCTTCGATAATGACCGTGCCGACATGATTGCCCGTGCCAAAGCCATTGGTGTTTCCCGCTTTTATATGCCCGGTATTGATAGCGAAGTAATACAGCGAATGGAAGAAGTGGAGCAGGCTTATCCTGAGTGTATCATGATGCCCGGCCTGCACCCTTGTTCGGTGAAAGAAAACTATCTGGATGAGCTGGCGATTGTGGCCCGGCAACTGGAGCAGCGGGCATTTCCTGCGTTGGGCGAAATTGGCCTCGATTATTACTGGGATAAAACCTTCGCCACAGCGCAGGTGGATGCCTTTCACCGGCAAATAGAAATGGCCTTGCAATATGAACTGCCCATCGTTATTCATACCCGCAATGCCATGCAGGAAACTATTGATTTGGTAAAGCAGTATAAAAGCCGCGGACTCAGGGGCATTTTTCATTGTTTTAGCGGCAGCTACGAGAGTGCCGTACAAATCATTGACCTCGGATTTTTGCTGGGCATTGGGGGAGTGGTTACGTATAAAAATGCCGGCTTGCCAGAGGTGCTGGCCAAGGTGCCAATGGAGCATATTGTGCTTGAAACAGATGCCCCTTATTTAACGCCGGTGCCTTTTAGGGGCAAGCGTAATGAAAGCAGCTACCTGCAATATGTGGTGAGCACATTGGCGCAGGTGTATGGTGTGGAAGCCGCAGCCATTGCCACGGCTACCACCACCAACGCACAACAATTGTTCAACTATTAATGTCCGCTAAACTGCGCTTTGCGTTTTTCTAAAAATGCCGTGGCACCTTCCTTGGCATCAGCGGTATCAAAGAGTTCGCCAAATAGGGTGACTTCTTTTGCCAGGCCTTCTTCTGGCGCAAACGATGCGGTGTTGACTAAATCAATAATGCGGGAAATAGCCAGCGGGGCCTTTGCAATGATGGTTTGTAACAAAGCCTTTGTTTGAGAAAGCAAATCTTCAGGAGTTGTCACATGATTCACCAAGCCCAATTGTTGCGCTTCTGCAGCATTAATCATGTTGCCGGTCATGAGTAGTTCCATGGCTTTGCCTTTACCAATGAGTTGCACCAAACGCTGTGTGCCACCGTAGCCGGGTATTAAACCTAGGTTTACTTCGGGCTGGCCAAATTTGGCATTGTCTGATGCCAGTCGAAAATGACAGGCCATGGCCAGTTCGCAACCGCCGCCCAGTGCAAAACCATTTACAGCAGCTACAATAGGTTTAGGCGAATTTTCGATGGTTGAAAATACAAGGTCCTGCCCCCGCTGTGCAAGTGCTGCGCCGGCACTGGCATCCAACGCTACAAATTCGCTAATGTCGGCACCGGCTACAAATGCCTTGGCACCCGCACCGGTTATGATGGCTGCTTTTACTTCTGGATTGGTGTACACTTCTGCCAACGCCAGCCCCAATTCGGTAATTACTTCCTTGTTGAGGGCATTCAGTTTTTCGGGCCGGTTGATGGTGATGGTGAGGATATTTTCGGCTATCTCCGTAAGCAATTGTTGGTACATAATTTTTTTTTTCAAACCTACAGCAACAGGCCGAAGACACAAAAGGCAGGTTTTGTTTAACTAACCCTGTTTTTTACCAAAACAGTTGATTGTTTTTTACACTCAAAGGATGAACTTTCGTGAGTTAACATTTGATTTGCCTGTTCCTTTGCGCCATCTATATTGAATGCAAAAGGCCGGTATTCACCAAACATCAACACATGAAGACATTTGAGCACGTAGATTGTAGCCGTTGCGATAAAAGACAAAGCTCTATTTTTTGCAATACTCACGGTGAACCATTAGAAGATTTAAGTGATTCAAAAACGTGCTCGGTATATAAAAAGGGTCAGGTCATTTTTCACGAAGGTGGTCATCCTTTCGGCGTGTATTGTGTCAATAAAGGCAAAATAAAACTCTCGATTATTGGCGATGAAGGCAAAGAGCAAATTGTACGCCTTGCCCGTGACGGTGATGTGCTCGGCTACCGCAGCATGCTGGTAAATGAGCGGTACAATGCTACAGCCACTGTGCTCGAAGATTCGCAAGTGTGCTTTATTCCCCGCGAAATTTTCATGAAAACTTTGCGCAGCGACTCATCGCTGAGTTTTGAAATGATGAAGCTGCTGAGCAACCAACTGCGGGAAGCAGAAGTTAAGCTGACCCACCTGGCGCAAAAGCCTGTACGGGAAAGACTGGCCGAAACACTACTCTTTTTGAAAGAAACCTATGGTTACGAGCCCGATAGCACACAAATAGCAGTACAACTTACCCGTGAAGAAATTGCCAACCTGGTTGGTACAGCCACAGAAACCGCCATTCGCTTGCTGAGCGAACTCAATAAGGAAGGAGTGATTGAACTTTCAGGTAAAAAAATATCGATTAAAGATGTACGTGAACTATCTCGGGTAGCCAACTTAAATGATTGATTACTGACAATACAACGCATTGCCAGCCATAGAAAAGAGAAGCTTTTGCTTCTCTTTTTTTGTTGAAGCACCCCGAGGCAGAACTGATAAAAATCATAATGAGAATTGAGTGCAGTCATGCAGCACTTGCTTTTACCAACATAGTTTCGTATCAAGCTAAACTATTTGTTATGATGGCATCCCACCTGGTAGAAGTGAATGAATTAACGCCACCGCAACTGTGTCATTACATAGAACAAAAGCATTATGCCCCCATCCGTCAATCGCTGGAAACATTGACGGAATACTCGAATTTGATGCAACACTCCGACGTAGAGCCAGACAAGCTCAGCGTTGGTCATATGCTGTTTGGCCGATTGAAAGAAGAAATGGAACAAGTGATCAGAAATGACAGCATGATTCTTTTTCCCCTGATAGCACAGGCCGATGCCAAGGGTAGAATCAGAGAAGCAACGATACCCGCACAAATGATTCGGGATAAGAATAAAAAAATACTCAGCCTCTTAGAAAAGCTTCGCCTCATTGCCAACAACTTTATACTCAAACCAGAATGGGATACAGATACACGCATGTTTTTTGAAGAGTTGTTTAGCCTCGATCAGCTGATTACACAAGCCATTTACCTGAAAGAAAATGTTTTGCTGCCCCGTATTCAAAAAGCATCGGAGCAGGCCGGTTAAATACCTATTAACGATTGATAGCCATTCTTTGTGTTGAGTGGTTCCTTCAGTAAACAGCCGGCATTTCATAACCGGCTGTTTCTTTTACTATCACAAAAAAGCCCAGCGCAGCAGCACTACTTATGGATACAGCAACCCAAACGGAAGTTACCTGTTTTCATTGCGGCGAAAACTTGCCCGCACAACCCATACCTTACGACGATAAAAACTTTTGCTGCGCCGGTTGCAAAACCGTGTACCAGGTACTCAACCAGCACGGCCTCTGCGACTATTACGACCGCACCGAAAACCCCGGCATTAACCAGCGGGTGCAGGTGCGTAAAGACAAGTTTGCCTTTCTGGAAAATGCAGGCATCCGTCAAAAGCTGGTACAGTTTTCCGACGGCGATCAAACGCAAGTGATTTTTTACCTGCCGCAAATGCACTGCGCCAGTTGCCTGTGGCTGCTGGAGCACTTGTATAAAATGGATGAAGGTATTTCGCACAGCCGTGTCGACTTTCCGAAAAAAGAAGTGTCGGTACTGTTCAATGAAAAGAAAATATCGCTGCGCAAAGTAGCGGAAATCCTTACCAGCATTGGTTATGAACCACACATCAGCCTTAACGATTTAGGAAAAAAGCCCCGCAACCTTTTCAACCGTGAACGTATTTACCGCCTTGGGGTAGCCGGCTTTTGTTTTGGCAACATCATGATGATGAGCTTTCCGGAATATGTGGGGCTAGATGGAGTAAAAGAGGCGTATGATTTAACGCCGGTTTTCCGCTACCTCAATCTGTTGTTGAGTTTGCCCGTATTATTCTATAGTGCCTCCGAATTTTTCATCAGTGGTTGGGCCGGTTTAAAAAATCGTTTTCTCAATATTGATGCGCCCATTGCGCTGGCCATTCTCATTACTTTTTCACGAAGCGTCTACGAAATTTTTTCGGGTACCGGTGCCGGCTATCTCGATAGCATGAGTGGCATTGTGTTCTTTATGCTCATTGGTCGGATACTGCAAGACCGCACCCAGCAATCACTGAGTTTCGATAGAGATTATACCTCTTATTTTCCTATAGCCGTAAATAAGCTAATGGATGGCAAAGAAGTGCCGGTGCCACTGCCCGAATTACGCAATGGCGACAGCATCATTATCCATAGCCACGAAATCATTCCGGCAGATGGTATTTTAGTAAGGGGCGAAGCAGCTATTGACTACAGTTTTGTAACCGGTGAAAGTGTACCCGTTGAAAAAAAGATCAGCGAAATTATTTATGCAGGAGGCCGCCAAATGGCGGGTAAAATAGAACTGCTGTTGGTGAAAGATGTGAGCCAGAGCTACCTCACCAACTTGTGGAATAAAGAAAGTATGCGCAGCGAAGACAGCAATCAGGATTCGTGGGTGCATCCGGTGAGTCGCTACTTTACTGTGGTGCTGTTTACGCTTACTGCCATTGCAGGCATTTACTGGTGGATAAATGATCCTACGAAAATGTGGCCAGCCATTACCACTGCTTTAATTGTAGCATGCCCCTGCACTTTGCTGCTCAGCAATTCATTTACCAACGGGCATGTAATTCGGGCTTTCGATAGAGCAGGCATGTATGTTCGCAACGCTTCTGTAGTAGAACGGCTGGTAAAAATTACAACGGTAGTATTCGACAAAACTGGTACGCTGACCGATGGCCGCCAGTTTGACATTAATTATAAAGGTGATGCACTGAATGAACAACTGCGCCAGTTGTTGGCTTCGGTAGCGGCTCAAACACAACACCCGCTGAGCAAAGCAGTGCTGCAATACCTGGAAGTAAAACCACAGCCTTTGCAAAATGTAAAAGAACATGCGGGCCGTGGGGTAGAGGCTTGGGTAAATGATCAATACATTAAGCTCGGTAGCCCCATGTTTGTATGGGGCCAAGATCATTTCGACAGAAATACTTCTGTTGTAGCCTGGAAATTAGATGACGGCCGCCAAGGATTATTCTTGCTGAAAAACCACTACCGCAACGGATTGGATAAAATGCTGAAGAAGCTGCTGCACAACAAAAAAGCAGCGGTGCTCAGCGGCGACAATGATGCAGAGAAAAACAACATTCTACGATTGTTAGGGAAACCTGCCGACGTAAAATTTAATCAGGCACCAGCCGACAAGCTGGCGTATATAGAAACGCTCAGGCAAAATGGAGAATATGTATTGATGGTAGGAGATGGCCTCAATGATGCGGGTGCTTTGAAAGTGGCCAATGTGGGTATCGCTGTTACCGATGATGTGAATAATTTTTCGCCAGGTTGCGATGCCATTTTGGATGCCGGCAAACTCGATAAACTGCATGAGTTTATTAAAATGGCACATCGCGGCAGGGCAGTTGTGATTGGGTCATTCATTATTTCCATTCTGTATAATATTGTCGGTTTGTCTATTGCTTTTCAAGGAATGATGAGCCCATTGGTGGCGGCCATTCTTATGCCATCGAGCAGTATTTCTATCATCATCATCACCTGGCTGGGTATAGAAACAGGCCGCAAAAAATTAGGTCCAACCAAAAAAATGCAGCGCAACAACTAGTGCAACTGGTATTGTTGAAGCAAACAAGAAGAAGAAGGTATCACGATTGCACGTTGTGACTAAAACATGACAAAAATCATAGTACACAGTGAGTGCTATCATCCATCAACGTAGTGGGTCCAAATAGTTTTGCCCCGTTCCATAGCCCACCAATCACTCTCTTTAATCGTAAATCAATCCGCATAGCGATGGCAGTAATACTTATACTCCTTGGGGCCAGCATATTAGTAGCCGGTGGTTTTCTGGTAGCCTTTTTAGTTAGTGCCAAAAGCGGTCAGTTTGATGACAGCTACGGCCCACCCATGCGTATGCTCTACGACGATCAACCAACAACAAAACTCTAATTACATCAAATATGCAACAACCACTTGAAAGATTCGCTTATGACAACAGGCATGTGAGAGCCTTTGCCTACGCAACCATTGTATGGGGTTTGGTGGGCATGCTTGTAGGCTTGCTCATTGCATTCCAAATTGCATTTCCTGCACTCAACTTCGACACTGCGTACACCACCTTTGGCAGGGTAAGGCCGGTACACACCAATGCGGTGATTTTCGCATTTGTGGGTAATGCGATTTACATGACCATCTACTATGCATTGCCGAGGTTAATGAAGGCATCCATGTTTAGTCCAAAGCTTGGCTGGATTCATTTCTGGGGCTGGCAGGCCATTATTGTAGCCGCTGCGGTTACACTGTTGGCTGGTTACACTTCAGGTAAAGAATATGCCGAACTGGAATGGCCCATCGACATCGCTATTACTTTGGTATGGGTGGTATTTGGTCTCAACATGTTCATGACCATTATTCAGCGTCGTGAACGGCACATGTATGTGGCTGTTTGGTTTTGGATAGCTACCTGGGTTACCGTGGCCATGTTGCATATTGTCAACTCTTTCGAACTTCCTTTTAGCGCATTTAAAAGCTACAGCTGGTATGCTGGTGTGCAAGATGCACTGGTACAGTGGTGGTATGGTCACAATGCGGTGGCCTTCTTCCTTACTACTCCATTCATTGGTGTGATGTATTACCTTGTACCAAAGGCTGCCAATCGACCCGTATACAGCTACCGTTGGAGTATCATTCACTTCTGGGCGTTGATTTTCTTGTACATCTGGGCTGGTCCGCACCACCTGCTGTATACGTCGCTGCCCGATTGGGCACAGAGCCTGGGTACCGTGTTTAGCGTCATGCTCATTCTCCCATCTTGGGCAGGTATGCTCAATGGTTTGATGACCTTGCGTGGTGCATGGGATAAGGTGCGTGAAGAACCCATTTTGAAATTTTTTGTGGTGGCGCTTACCTGCTATGGTATGAGCACTTTTGAAGGCCCCATGCTAAGCCTGAAAAACGTAAATGCTATTTCGCACTTTACCGACTGGACAGTAGCACACGTACACGTAGGTGCGTTGGGCTGGAACGGCTTTCTCACATTTGGTGCGTTGTACTTCCTGGTGCCCCGCTTGTGGAATACAGCTTTGTATAGCAAAAAGATGGCTGCCCAACACTTCTGGATTGGTACCCTCGGTATCATTCTGTATGCCATCCCCATGTACTGGGCCGGTTTTTCTCAGGCATTGATGTGGAAAGAGTTTACACCAGAAGGCACATTGAAATATCAGTTCCTGCAAACAGTAACCAACATTCGCCCCATGTACATTTTGCGTGGCGTTGGTGGCACGTTGTACTTTGTTGGTTTCCTTATGCTCGTTGTAAACATTTGGAAAACCATTGCTGCTGGTAAATTCATTCCTACAGAATATGGCGAAGCACCTGCACTCGAAAAGAATTTTGTACCGCATGCAGGTTACAATTTCTGGCATGCATGGATTGAGCGTCGTCCTGTACAAATGCTGATTGTGAGCCTCGTAGTAGTAGCCATTGGTGGTTTGCTCGAACTCATACCTACATTCCTCATTAAATCAAACGTGCCCACTATTGCTTCGGTAAAACCATATACACCGTTGGAGTTGGAAGGCCGTGATATCTACGTTCGTGAAGGTTGCTACACTTGTCACTCACAAATGGTGCGTCCTTTCCGCGATGAAGTAGCCCGCTATGGCGAGTACAGCAAGGCTGGTGAGTTTGTGTACGATCACCCATTCCAGTGGGGTAGTAAAAGAACAGGACCCGATTTGCACCGCATTGGTGGTAAGTATCCTGATAGCTGGCACTACAACCACATGATGAAACCTACATTGATGAGTCCCGGTAGCTTGATGCCAAACTATCCCTGGTTGCTCGATGATGATTTGGATACATCATTAACCGGAGCCAAAATCAGGGCTATGCAAACATTGGGTGTGCCATATCCTGAAGGATACGATCAGATAGCTGTAGCCGACCTGAATAAGCAAGCTGCACAAATTGCTGATGGTTTGAAAAAGGATAAGATCAATACTGCACCCAACAAGGAAATTGTTGCCCTGATTGCTTACTTGCAGCGTTTGGGTAAAGACATTAAAGTGAAAGACGAAACCGTAGTTATAAAATAAGCAGCCATGAAATTTATCAATTATCTGCAAAGCATAACCGGTGTGTCTATTTTTCCTTTAATCGGTTTGCTGTTGTTTGTAACCTTTTTTATAGGCGTAGCATTTTATGTGTACGGAGCCGATAAAAAAAGCTGGCAGCAAAAAAGTAAACTGCCATTAGAAAACTAACATCATTCACCCATCGAATACTTTAGTATATGAGGCTTAAAAAATTCAATTATAAATGGCTCGCCATGTTTGGCGGAATGCTGCTGCTGGCGCAGGTAGCAGAAGCGCAACCCAAAGAACCCAGCACCCTCAGCAATCCGCTGGCACAGGTGATGGTACTGATAATGGTGATGCTGGCTTTGGCCATAGCCCTGCTGGGCAATGTGGTAAATAATGCCGCCGATTTATTCAGAACAAAACTGCGGAAAGCCCGTGCCGAAAAAAACAGCGGCAATGCAGCTACCGTTATACTTATGCTGGGTGCCGGTTTGCTGGCTTCCATCACGGGCAATGCTCAAGCCGCAGCCGATGCTGCTGCTGCAGCTACACCTGCGGTAGACAATAGTATCAACGGCTTGTCGCCCTTCACCTTTTACATGATGGTGTCGGTTATTGCAGTAGAAATTATCATTCTGGTGGTATTGGTGTATCAGTTGAAATTTCTTGTTGGTATTGAATCGAAAAAAGTAACAGCAGCAACGGTAGATGCAGTAGCAGCACCCAAAGTAAGCTGGTGGGATAAAATAAATAAATCAGCCAAAATTGAAGACGAAGCAGCCATTGACCTGAGCCATGATTATGATGGCATCAGCGAACTGGACAACAAGCTGCCACCATGGTGGATTGCCGCTTTTGCACTCACCATCCTGTTCTCCGGTGTGTATTTGTATCGTTATCATGTTTCTCATACTGCGCCATTGCAAATTGAAGAACTGGAAATAGCCATGAAGCAAGCCGAAGAAGAGAAAGCTGCCTACCTGGCCAAAACATCGAGCAACGTAGATGAAAACTCTGTGGTAATGCTGGATGCAGGCGCTATCGCTTCTGGTAAATCTTTATTTGCCGCCAACTGTATAGCCTGCCACGGCACCGCCGGTGAAGGCAACGCAGTTGGGCCAAACCTTACCGATAATTACTGGATACATGGTGGCGACATCAAGGATGTTTTCAAGAGTATTAAATATGGTTGGGTAGAAAAAGGCATGCGTAGCTGGAAAGAAGATTTTTCTCCGATGCAAATAGCACAACTCTCCAGTTATGTAAAATCATTGAAAGGCACCAATCCGCCAAATGCCAAAGAACCACAAGGCGAATTATATGATGAAAATCAGGCAGCTGGTGCTACCAGTGTGACTGATAGCACGGCTGCTGCAGCTCCTGCTAAATAGCTTTGACACACGAATGCCTCAAAGCGGCATTCATACCAGATTATGAGTACAGAGAAATCAACCGTTGAGCAGTTAGAAGAGTCGTTTCGCGACAGGATGCCATCTGTAACCAAGGACGGAAAACGCAATTGGATTTATGCATGGCAGCCTAAGGGAAAATGGTACACCCGCCGTTCTGTGCTGAGTGTGCTGTACGTAGTGCTGTTTTTTGCGTTGCCTTTTATAAAAATAAACGGCAACCCTGCACTACAGATAAATGTGGTTGAAGGGAAGTTCTCCATTTTTGGTATGATCTTCTGGCCGCAAGACTTTTTCATCTTCGGTGTGGGCATGGTTACCATGGTCATTTTCATTTACCTGTTCACCATGATTTATGGCCGGGTGTTTTGTGGTTGGGCATGCCCCCAAACCATTTTTATGGAAATGATTTTCCGCAGAATGGAATGGATGGTGGAAGGCAATCCGAATGAACAACGCAAGCTGAACAATGGCCCATGGAATGGCAATAAGATTGTGCGAAAAACACTCAAGCATTTATTGTTTTTGGTATTTTCTTTTCTTATTGCCAATACATTTTTGGCATACATCATTGGTGTTGAAGATTTATTTAAAATCATTCAGGAGCCAGTAACACAACACGTTGGCGGATTTGTAGCACTCATCATTTTTACGCTTGCTTTTTATGGTGTGTATGCTTTTGCCCGTGAAATTATCTGTACTGTCATTTGCCCGTATGGCCGATTACAAAGTGTGCTGCTCGATCGTAACTCTATGATCGTTGCATACGATTACAACCGCGGCGAACCCCGCGGCAAAGGCCGCCGTACAGAAGAAAATAAGCTGGGCGATTGCATTGATTGTAAGCAATGCGTGGTGGTTTGTCCCACTGGTATCGACATCAGAAACGGTACCCAATTAGAGTGCATTAACTGTACCGCTTGTATTGATGCCTGCGATCATGTAATGGATAAAGTAGGCTCACCTCGTGGTTTAATCCGCTATGCAAGTGAAGCACAGCTGGCCGACAATCAACCATTCCGGTTTACAGGCCGCATGAAGTTTTACTCTGTGGTACTGGTATTGCTGCTGGTGGGATTAACTACACTCTTGCTTACCCGCAACGATGTGGACGTAACATTACTTCGTGCCCGTGGTCAGCTCTTTCAGGAAGTAGGAAAAGATAGTTTGAGTAATTTGTACCACCTGAATATGGTGAACAAAACAGTGAAAGACATAGACGTACAATTGAAGGTGGAAGAACTGCCAGGGGTAATTAAATTAGTAGGTGGCCACCAACTGCATACACCGGCCGAAGGACAAGCAGAAAGCACCTTCTTCCTGGTACTGCCCAAGTCGGCCATTAAACGCCGCGACACCGATGTGAAAATTGGTGTGTACAAAGACGGAAAACGAATCAGAACAGTGAAGACCAGCTTCCTGGGATACACTGAATAAAACATCAAGCCTATGACCATCAAATGGAACTGGGGAACCAAAATTTTTCTGGTATACACAGGGTTTGTGGTATTCATGCTCGGCATGGTTTACCTCTGCACCCGCCAGAATTACGATTTGGTATCTACCGATTACTACGCACAGGAGCTGAAATACCAGCAAGTGATTGATGGCAAAAACAACGCCAATCAACTGGGCAAAGCCATGACCATTGCTGCTACTGCCAATGGGGTAGCCGTGCAACTGCCGGTGGCTGCAGTAGAAGGAGAGGGTGAATTACATTTTTACCGCCCCGACAATGCCAGCTACGATTTTAAAGTATCCGTAAAAGGCGATGGATTAGTAAACATTCCTGCCAATCAATTGAAGACTGGTAAGTATACCGTAAAAGCAACTTACCAGTACGAAGGCAAGCCTTATTACAACGAAGTCATTTATTACGCACCATAATATTTGTGCACATGGATGCTTTGTACCTCAGCGCTTTGGTATTAGGACTGGCAGGTAGCCTGCATTGTGTAGGCATGTGCGGTCCTATTGCTTTATCGCTGCCATTTGCTTCGGCTGGTGGTTGGGGTAGAGGCATGGGTATACTTGCCTACTTCGGCGGCAAAACTTTTACCTACGCAGCATTGGGTGCTTTGTTTGGCATCGTAGGTCAGCAGTTGGTGCTGGCCGGATGGCAGCAGGCACTGAGTTTGGTGCTGGGTGTGGCCATGTTGTTTTTTGCGATTGTGACCATTTTCAAACCCGCCATATTCCACAGTAATCAGCTTACCATTTACATGGGTAACAAACTATCGCCGCTCATGGGAGCGATGATGGGTAAGCGGGCCTACTCTGCCACGTTTGTGCTGGGTATGCTCAACGGTTTGTTGCCTTGTGGATTGGTGTATGTAGCACTGAGTGCAGCGGTAGCTACGGGTAGTGTTGTATCGGCTGCTGCATTTATGTCGGTGTTTGGCATTGCTACGGCGCCGCTCATGTTGTTTCTCTTATTGTTTGCTGCACAGTTGAGTGCAAAATATCGCAGCAAAATGCGGCAATGGCTGCCCGTGTTTACCGGCATTGTAGCTATTCTGCTTATTCTTCGTGGGCTCGATTTGGGCATACCCTACATTTCGCCAGATCTTGAAGGACTGCCCGCCGCCAACAGAGGCGCCGAAACTATTCCTTGCCACGAATAAAGAGATTATTCTTTCTTTCGGACTTCCCGTCTTCCCGACTTTCGGTCTTCTCTAAAAACTCCGGTGCTCCTTCACCCAAGCCGAAATGAAATCGGCAATATCATGTGTATTGGTACCGGGCTGAAAGAGTTTGCCCACGCCCATGTCTTGCAGGATTTTAGTATCGTCATCAGGAATAATGCCGCCGCCGGTGAGCAGCACATCGTGCATGCCTTTTTCATCCATCAGGCTTTTGATGCGGGGAAAAACGGTCATATGAGCACCGCTCAAAATGCTGACGCCAATGGCATCTACGTCTTCTTGCAAGGCAGCATTTACTACCATCTCAGGCGTTTGGCGCAGGCCGGTATAAATCACTTCCATGCCGGCATCCCGCAAGGCAGTGGCTATAATTTTCGCTCCTCTGTCGTGGCCGTCTAATCCTACTTTGGCTACCAGTACCCGTATTGGTCTGTTCATGATGTACAGTTTTTGTGCAGCAGCAACATGCTCACTCAGCAGGTTGCAATCGTTGTGTGCTCTTGTTACAAAGCTGCACAAAGGTAGGAGGCCAACTGCTTAATGCCATTGCTTTTACCTAAGCCAATTTGGCTTTTGCCAAAAATGATTATCGCTGAAATGTAGCTACTGTCCAGCTATTTTACCTTTTAACCGATTTTGCCCAAGGAATACCGAATTTGTAGCAAATTGTTGACCAATTAAATATTCCTCTATGAGATCTACAACACAATGGTTGCTACCGGCAGCATTGTTGCTGAGCATGACCAGCATGGCACAGCGCAATGATAAAACGGCGGTAGTAGCCCCTCCGGCCGCAGCGGCAGACACCGCTAAAAAGGCTGCTCCCAAACCCCTTTCTATTGCCGACAAAATCAAGTCGAGTAAAAAGCATGCCGGCTTGTTTACCGTGTATCAGGATACAGCAACCGGTACTACACAGTTGTATGTTCGCAAAGACCAGCTCGGTCAGGAATTCATTTACCAGAGCTTTTCGCTGAGCGGCCCCACCAGCTTGTTCCTCAACCAAAGCATGCACCGCTCTACCCTCATTTTTGCTATTCGCAAAGTGTACGATAAAGTAGAGTTTGCCACACAAAACACCAACTTCTTTTACGACCCCAACAATGC